>NZ_JAYSGF010000002.1:0-193134 GCF_041912965.1 Chromobacterium sp.
CGCACCTTCTCGGCGTAAGGACGGGCAGCGCGCATACGCTCTTGCGTTTTGCGCATCTTGGAGGTCGCCACCATTTGCATTGCGCGAGTGATCTTCTGCGTGTTTTGCACGCTTCGGATCTTGGTGAGAATCTCTTTGCCGACTGCCATTCCTGAACCTTTCCTAGTAACTGTTTGCGTTAACCGAAAAGACTCAGTTGTAGCTGAAGCCAGCCTTGAACGATTCCATCGCCTTGGCCAGGATTTTCTCGTTGTCGCCGGACAGATCGCCGGAAGCGTTCACCGCGGCCAACACGTCGTGGTGGTTCGCGCGCACATAGGCGAGGAACGCCGCTTCGAAAGCCAGGGCTTTCTTCACCGGAACGTCTTCGTAGCTGCCCTTGTTCACCGCCCACAGGGTCAGCGCCATTTCGGCGGTGGCCAGCGGCAGGAACTGCTTCTGCTTCATCAGCTCGGTAACCACTTCGCCGTGTTGCAGTTGCTTGCGGGTAGCCTCGTCCAGATCGGAAGCGAACTGCGAGAACGCAGCCAGTTCACGGTACTGGGCCAGGGCCAGACGGATACCGCCGCCCAGCTTCTTGATCACCTTGGTCTGCGCGGCGCCGCCAACGCGGGATACCGAGATACCGGCGTTGATGGCCGGACGGATGCCTGCGTTGAAGAGGTCGGTTTCCAGGAAGATCTGACCGTCGGTGATCGAGATCACGTTGGTCGGCACGAAGGCGGAAACGTCGCCGGCCTGGGTTTCGATGATGGGCAGCGCGGTCAGGGAACCGGTCTTGCCTTTCACTTCGCCATTGGTCAGCTTGGCCACTTCGTCTTCATTGATGCGGGAAGCGCGTTCCAGCAGACGGGAGTGCAGATAGAACACGTCGCCAGGGTAGGCTTCGCGGCCCGGCGGACGGCGCAGCAGCAGCGAAATCTGACGGTAGGCGACGGCTTGCTTGGACAGGTCGTCGTACACGATCAGCGCGTCTTCGCCGATGTCGCGGAAGTATTCGCCCATCGCGCAGCCGGAGTACGGGGCGATGAACTGCAGCGCGGCGGCTTCGGAAGCGGTCGCGGCCACCACGATGGTGTGGCCCAGCGCGCCGTGCTCTTCCAGCTTGCGCACCACGTTGGCGATGGAGGAGGCCTTTTGGCCAATCGCCACGTAGATGCACACTACGCCGGTGCCTTTTTGGTTGATGATCGCATCCAGCGCCACCGCGGTCTTGCCGGTCTGGCGGTCGCCGATGATCAGCTCGCGCTGACCGCGGCCAACCGGAACCATCGAGTCGATGGCCTTCAGGCCGGTCTGCATCGGCTGGGATACCGATTGACGCGCAATCACGCCCGGCGCGATCTTTTCGATCGGGCTGGACAGCTTGGCGTTAACCGGGCCCTTGCCGTCGATCGGCTGACCCAGGGCGTTGACCACGCGGCCAATCAGTTCCGGACCAACCGGAACTTCCAGAATGCGACCGGTACAAGTAACTTCGTCGCCTTCCGAGATGTGCTCGTACTCGCCCAGAACCACGGCGCCGACAGAGTCGCGCTCCAGGTTCATCGCGAGGCCGAAGGTGTTGCCCGGGAATTCGAGCATTTCACCCTGCATCACGTCTGCCAGGCCATGGATACGAACGATGCCGTCGGTCACGGAAATCACGGTACCTTTGGTACGGGTTTCTGCGCCTTCGGCCAGGTTCTGAATCTTCGCCTTGATCAGATCGCTGATTTCAGAGGGGTTCAACTGCATGATCTCTCCTAATTCTTGAGGCTTACTGCCATGGCTTGCAGTTTGCCGCGCACGGAAGCGTCGATGACATCATCGCCCACCAACACACGAACCCCGCCGATCAGGTCAGGGTTGTCACGCACATCAATCCGTACGGATTTGCCGTACTTCTTGGAAAGCGTGTCGGTCAGTTCGGCCTTCTGCGCATCGTTCATTGCAAACGCCGTTTCCACCACGGCATCCACAACGCCTTCCGCTTGCGCCTTGAACACTTCAAACTGTTCGGCGATTTGCGGCAGCAGCGTCAAACGGCTGTTCTCGATCAGCGCGGCCAGAAAACGTTTTACGTCTTCGTTGCCGCGCGCGCCCAGAACATCCAGCATCAGCGCCTCAAGCTCTTGTGCGGTATGTTTCGGATTGGTGATGACGGCTTCCAGATCCGGGTTCTTCACCATGGCAGCCAGCCACGACAGCGATTCCGACCATTGCTGGGTGGCGTGCTGCTCGGTGGCGAGGCTGTATACCGCTTCGGCATAGGGCCTAGCTACGGTAATGAGTTCTGCCATGAGTTAATTAAAACTCCGCTTTGATGGAGGCAAGCAGATCAGCGTGCTTGGCCGAGTCGATCTCTTTGCGCAGGATCTTCTCCGCGCCCGCAACCGCCAGGTCGGCCACTTGCGCGCGCAGGGTTTCCTTGGCGCGCAGGACTTCCTGATCGATCTCAGACTTGGCGTCGGCCACAATGCGCGCGCCTTCAACGCGTGCGGCATCCTTGGCTTCGTCCACGATCTGGCTGGCGCGCTTTTCAGCGGCCATCACGATTTCGGTCGCTTGCTGTTTGGCCTTGCGGAGTTCATCCGCAACGCGCTTTTCAGCGGCTTCCAGATCTTGCTTGCCACGCTCGCCGGCGGCCAGGCCGTCTGCGATGCGCTTGGCGCGCTCATCCATCATGTTGGTAAGCGGAGGCCAAACAAACTTCATGGTGAACCATACCAGGATGGCGAACGTGATCGCCTGGCCCAGTAGTGTTACGTTGAATTCCACGCTTGTTTTCCTCCAGTAGTATTACTGCAACAACCAATTCCGCTTAAAAATTAAGCGCCGGCTTTCAGAGCGGCCAGGGCGGCGGACAGGAACGGGTTATTGAAGGTGTACAGCATGGCGATACCAACACCGATCATGGAGATGGCGTCCAGCAGACCGGCCAGAATGAACAGTTTGGTTTGCAGAACCGGGATCATTTCCGGTTGACGGGCGGAGGACTCGAGGAATTTGCCACCCAGGATGGCGAAACCCAGAGCAGTACCGATGGCGCCCAGGCCAATGATCAGGGCAGCGGCCAGTACGGTCATGGACTGGATCTGAGAAACGAGTGCTTCCATTGTGTATCTCCTAAGACTTAATCAAGGATGGTTGGTAAAAAAGCTAAAGAAACAAAGGTAAAACAAAGAAACCGGTATTAGTGCGCTTCCACCGCCAGGCTCAGGTACACGATGGTCAGCATCATGAACACGAAGGCCTGCAGGGTGATGATCAGGATGTGGAAGATCGCCCACGGCGCGCCCAGCAGCCATTGCAGGCCCCACGGCAGCAGCGCGATCAGGATGAAGATCATTTCGCCGGCGTACATATTGCCGAACAAACGCAGGGACAGCGAAATCGGCTTGGCCAGCAGTTCCACCATCTGCAGCAGGAAGTTGGCCGGGGCCAGCAGGATCTTGCCCACGGTGCCTTCAGCATGGAAGGGCGCGGTGAACAATTCCTTGGTGTAGCCGCCCACGCCCTTGGCGCTGATGGAGAAGCCGATGATGCAGAACATCACGGACAAGGACATCGCGAAGGTGGCGTTCACGTCGGCGGACGGCACGACGCGGAAGTAAACATGGTGCGGCTCGGCGCCGAAGAAGGTATAGCCAACCCACTGGGCCAGCGACGGCAGCAGGTCCACCGGCAGCAAGTCCATGAAGTTCATCAGGAAGATCCAGCAGAAGATGGTCAGCGCCAGCGGGGCGATGACCTTGCTCTGGCCGTGGAATACATCGCGCACCTGCTTGTCCACCATTTCCACGATGCTTTCCACTAACAGCTGCAGCCGGCCCGGATTCTCCAGCTTGGCCTTGCGCGCCACGACGGCGAACACGCCGGCGAAAATGAAGGCGAGAACCAGAGAAATGGAGAAGGTATCAAGGTGCAGGCTCCAGAAGCCGGCGGAAGGATCCGAATTCCAGAAGGTGAGGTGGTGCTTGATATAGTCAGTTGCGTTGCTTGCCATCGCTCATTTTCTCAATTTTTGATTAAAAGCCCGAACCAGTAGCCGGACACGGCGGCAAAAAAGCCCCCAAACAGCCCGACTATCGATAAATCCTTGAAAAACACCAAAGTCGCACCAAATAACAGGATGGTGAGGACGTACTTGACCGCCTCAGCCCTGAAATGCGCCTTCATCAGTTCCGCAGGGGAGACATGGCGCTTGGCGTAGGCGATTCTGGCGTACACCAGCGCCGGCACCACGGCCGACAATCCGCCAAGCAAGACAGAAACCGGAATGGCCAGGTTTCCTCCCCCTGCAACCACTCCAATCAACAGCGCCACCCCCACCAGGGTGCACTGCAGGCGCAGTATACGCTTAACTTCCGGATTAACCATGCTGACCCAGCAAAAAAACCGCCGAATTATAGGCTTCACGCTTGATTTGCGTCAACTTGCGTGTCATTGGGATGTTGCAGTGCAACACGCTCATTTTCCTGAGCTTTTCTGCAACTTTTCCAGCAAGCCTTCCAGCTCGTCCAGCGTCGCGTATTCTATGACCAGCCTGCCATTGCCACGATTTGCATGACGGATGCTGACGCGGGCGCCTATGCGTTCCGACACCTGTTCCGCCAGTCTGTCCACGTCCGGATCTGTACGTTTCTGCTGCGGTGCGACTGTGGTTTTTTCCACAGCTTTCTGCTGCACCCGGCGCTCCACCTCGCGCACGGACAGGCCTTTCTCGCCCACTTCCTGCGCCAGGCCCAGCTGCTCCACCACCGGCAGCGCCAGCAAGGCGCGCGCATGGCCCATTTCCAGCTGCCCCTGATGCAACATGGTTTGCACCGGCTGCGGCAAGGCCAGCAGGCGCAATAAATTGCTGACCGCGCTGCGCGAGCGGCCCACCGCGTCGGCCGCGGCCTCGTGGGTCAGGCCGAATTCGTCGATCAGACGCTTGAGGCCCTGGGCCTCTTCTATCGGGTCCAATTCCTGACGCTGGATGTTTTCGATCAGCGCCATCGCCAGCGCGGCTTCGTCCGGCACGCTCTTGATCACCGCCGGCACTTCGGCGAGACCGGCCTTGCGCGAAGCGCGCCAGCGCCGTTCGCCGGCGATCAGCTCGTAATCGCCGAAACCGATTTCACGCACCACCAAGGGCTGGATCACGCCCTGGGAGCGGATGGACGCGGCCAGCTCCTCCAGCGCGCCCTCGTCCATGAAGCTGCGCGGCTGGTATTTGCCGGGCCGGATGCTGTCTATGGGGAGGGAAGTAAGTCTGTCGTCCACTGTTTCAGCAGTGGACAGGAGCGCGTCCAGACCGCGCCCCAATCCTTTTAATTTGGCCATAATGCTTAGACGGAGGGGGTTGTGGTTGCGGGCTCGAGCCGGTCCGCCAGCTCTTGCGCCAGCGTCAGATAGGCTTGAGCGCCGCGCGAGGCGCGATCGTAGACCAGGCCGGGCAAACCGTGGCTGGGCGCTTCCGCCAGCCGCACATTGCGCGGGATCACGGTATCGAACACCTTGGCGCCGAAATGGCGCGCCAATTGTTCCGAGACCTGCTGCGACAGATTGTTGCGCGCGTCGAACATGGTGCGCAGCAGGCCCATGATCTCGATCTTGGGATTCACCGCCACCCTCACCTTGCGCAGGGTCGCCACCAGGTCGGACAAGCCTTCCAGCGCGTAGTACTCGCACACCATCGGGATCAGCACGCTGTGCGCCGCCACCAGCCCGTTCAGGGTCAGCAGGTTCAGCGACGGCGGGCAGTCTATCAGCACGTAGTCGTACTGCTCTTCCACCACCTGCAGCGCGTTCTTCAGCCGCGCCTCGCGCGCCAGCTCGTTGACCAGTTCCAGCTCCGCGCCGCCCAGGTCGCGATTGGCGGGCAGCACGTCGTAACCGCCCTCCTTCGCCGGCTGGCGCGCCTCTTCGATCGAGGCCTCGCCCAGCAGCACGTCGTAGCCGGACAGTTTCAGGGATTGCTTGGCGATGCCGCTACCCATGGTGGCATTGCCCTGCGGGTCGAGATCGACAATCAGCACGCGCCGGCCCAGTTCAGCCAGGCCCGCCGCCAGATTCACCACAGTCGTGGTCTTGCCGACCCCGCCCTTCTGGTTGGCGACCGCGATCACCCTTGAATTCATTGCGCACCCACCCCTTCCAGGCGCATTCTCACCAGGTGCCGTTCGGCATCCAGGCCCGGCACTGTGACCGGCAATACTTCGGAAACCACCGTACCCTGCGGCAACAAGGCGATTTCCTCGTAAGGATAGACACCCTTCATTGCGACATATTGACCGTGATCCGCCAGCAAGTGGCGGGTCAGCTTGACGAACTCGGCCAGCTCGGAAAACGCCCGGCTGGTGATGCGGTCGAACTTCTGCTCCGGCTGGTAGGCCTCCACCCGCTCGGTCATCACCTGCACATTGGGCAGGCCCAGCTCCACCACCACCTGACGCAGGAAGGTGGTTTTCTTATGATTCGAATCCAACAGCACCACTTGCAGATCCGGACGGGCGATCGCCGCCGGGATGCCGGGCATGCCGCCGCCGGAGCCGACGTCCAGCAGACGGCTGCCGCCGTCCAGATGCGGCACCAGGCTCAGGCTGTCCAGCAGATGGTAACTGACCATGCGCTTTTCCTCGCGCACCGCGGTCAGGTTATAGGTCTGGTTCCACTTGGCCAGCAGCGCCAGGTAGCGGTCCAGCAAATCGATTTGCGCGTCGCTCAGTTCCAGCTTCAGCTGCGACAGGCCTTGTTGTAGTTCTGCGTTATGTGTCATGCGGTTTTCGTTGCGTCGGCAAAGCCACGTTTCAGGTGGACCATCAAAAGAGCAATCGCCGCCGGGGTAATGCCCTGGATGCGTGACGCCTGGCCCAAGGTCTCCGGCCGTTGCTGGTTCAGTTTTTGCTGCACTTCCTTGGACAGACCCTTGACCAGACCATAATCGATATCGGCCGGCAGGCGCACGTCCTCCAGGTTGTCGCGGCGCGCCAGCTCTTCGTTCTGGCGATTGATATAGCCTTGGTATTTGACCTGAATTTCCACCTGCTCGGCAACCGCCTCGTCCGCCACCGCGCCGCCGGCCTCCGGCAACGCCATCAAGTCGGCATAGGCGACATTGGGCCGCTTCAGCAGGTCGTACAAGTTGTATTCGCGTTCTATCGCCTTGCCCAGCAGCGCTTGCAGCGCGGCGGCGTCGCTAAGCCGCGCCGGATGCAGCCAGGTGGTCTTCAGCCGCGCCTTTTCGGCCTCCACCGCGTCGCGCTTGCGGCAGAAGCTGTCCCATTGGACATCGCCGATCAAGCCGTAGCGGCGGCCGATCTCGGTCAGGCGCAGGTCGGCGTTGTCTTCGCGCAACTGCAGGCGGAATTCGGCGCGGCTGGTGAACATGCGGTAGGGCTCGGCCACGCCCTTGGTGATCAGGTCGTCCACCAGCACGCCCAGATAGGCTTCGTCGCGGCGCGGGCACCAGCCCTCTTCGCCGCGCGCCTGCAGCGCGGCGTTCATGCCCGCTTGCAGGCCCTGGGCGGCCGCTTCTTCGTAGCCGGTGGTGCCGTTGATCTGGCCGGCGAAGAACAGGCCCTGAATCGCCTTGGTCTCCAGCGTGGACTTCAGTCCGCGCGGGTCGAAATAATCGTACTCGATCGCATAGCCGGGCCGCAGGATGTGGGCGTTCTCCATGCCGCGGATCGAGCGCACCGCCGCCAACTGGATGTCGAAGGGCAGACTGGTGGAAATCCCGTTGGGGTAGAACTCGTGCGTGGTCAGGCCTTCCGGCTCCAGGAAGACCTGATGGCTGTCCTTGTCGGCGAAGCGATTGATCTTGTCCTCGATCGACGGGCAATAACGCGGGCCGACGCCTTCGATCACCCCGGTGAACATCGGGCTGCGTTCGAAGCCGGAGCGGATGATCTCGTGAGTGCGCTCATTGGTGTGGGTGATCCAGCACGGCAGCTGCTTGGGATGCAGCACGCGGCTGCCGCGATAGGAGAACACCGGCTCCGGCGTGTCGCCCGGCTGCTCTTCCATCACCGAAAAGTCGACGCTGCGGCCGTCGATGCGCGGCGGCGTGCCGGTTTTCAGCCGTCCCACCGGCAGGGCCAGTTCGCGCAAGCGCTCGCCCAGCGTGGACGCGGCTTGATCGCCGGCGCGGCCGCCGGTGTAGTTTTCCAGGCCGACGTGGATCTTGCCGGACAGGAAGGTACCGGCGGTCAGCACCACGGTCTTGGCGCGGAAAGTGATGCCGATGGCGGTGATGGCCCCGGCAACGCGGTCGCCTTCGATCAGGAGATCGTCCACCGGCTGCTGGAACAGCGTCAGATTGGGCTGATTCTCCAGCATCTCGCGGATCGCCGCCTTGTACAGGATGCGGTCGGCCTGGGCGCGAGTGGCGCGCACCGCCGGGCCCTTGGAGGCGTTGAGGGTGCGGAACTGGATGCCGCCGATATCGGTGGCCAGCGCCATCGCGCCGCCCAGGGCATCCACTTCCTTGACCAGATGGCCCTTGCCGATGCCGCCGATCGACGGATTGCACGACATCTGACCCAGGGTCTCGATGTTATGCGTCAAAAGAAGGGTGTTGCAGCCCATGCGCGCAGCCGCCAGCGCGGCCTCGGTGCCGGCATGGCCGCCGCCCACCACTATCACGTCGAAGTTTGTCGGATAAATCATGGCTTTGTCGGAAAGAGCAAATCGAACGGAAAAACGGCCTATTCTACGCCAAATCCTGACATAGCGTAAGTCGTTGATTTCAATAAATCCAGCTAGTAATGGCGGCGTCAAGCGCCGGTCACCCGATGGTCATATTAAAGACATCGCCGCGTCAAACAAGCTGCCTAGCATGGGGCTCATCACTCAAGGGAGCAAAACATGCTGCTAAATGAACAGCTTGCCGTGAGCGCCAAGCCGCGTTTGAGCGTGCGCGTGGCCACTGAGACGCAGGACATTCGCCGCGCGCAGAAGCTGCGCTTCGATGTGTTCGCCGGGGAAATGGGCGCCGAACTCAACTCCAGGGAACTCGGCATCGATTGCGACGAGTACGACGAGTTGTGCGAACACCTGATCGTCGAGGATGCCGCCAGCGGCCTGGTGGTGGGCACTTACCGCATGCTGTCGCCGGACAATGCGCGCCGCGCGCCCAGCCTGTATTCGGAACATGAATTCGATCTGGCGCGGCTGACCCATTTGCGCGCAGGCCTGATCGAAGTGGGCCGCTCCTGCGTGCATCGCGATTTCCGCTCCGGCGCGGTGATCGCCCTGCTCTGGTCCGGCCTGGCCGATTACGTGCAACAGCACGGCGGCCAATACCTGGCCGGCTGCGCCAGCGTGTCGCTGAGCGACGGCGGCCACCAGGCGGTCAGCCTGTACCGCCAGCTGGAAACCAAGCACTTGTCGCCGCCGGAATGGCGGGTATTCCCCCACCTGCCGCTGCCGCTGGACCGCGTTCGCGACGATGCGCCTTCCGCGCCGATGCCGGCGCTGATCAAGGGCTATCTGCGCGCCGGCGCCTATATCTGCGGCGAGCCGGCCTGGGACCCGGACTTCAACTGCGCCGACTTTTTCATGCTGCTGCCGATGAGCCGGCTGAGCGGCCGCTACAACAAGCACTTCGTCGGCTAGGCGAAAACGCTCCCCGCATGGCCGGATGCTACAATCCGGCCATGAGCTACACCTTTGAAACGGTGGGCGTGATCCGTTCGCCCTACCGCGAGAAATTCGGCATCCCGCGCCAGCCCTCGCTGGTCAACGCCGCCCGCATCACGCTGGAACTGCTGCCGCCCTATGATCACCCCGACATGGTGCGCGGGCTGGACGCGTTTTCCCATGTCTGGATCAGCTTCGTGTTCCATCAAACCGCCGAACGCGGCTGGCAGCCGCTGGTGCGTCCGCCGCGGCTGGGCGGCAACGCCAAGGTCGGCGTGTTCGCCAGCCGCGCCACCCATCGCCCCAATCCGCTGGGCCTGTCGCTGGTGCGGCTGCTGCGCATCGACACCCAGCCCAAGGTGGTGCTGACGCTGGAAGGAGCCGACTTGCTGGACGGCACCCCGGTGCTGGACATCAAGCCCTATATTCCCTTCGTCGAAGCCCGGCCGGACGCCCGCGGCGGCTTCGTCGACGGCCCGCCGCCGCAATTGAGCGTGGGCTGGGACGCCGCCGCGCGCGCGCAGCTGGCAGCCCCCGGCCTGCCGGCCGATTTCGCGCTGCTGGTGGAGCAGGTGCTGGCCCAGGACCCGCGCCCCGCCTATCAGGACGACCCGCAACGGGTTTATGGCGTGGCGCTGCAGCAATGGAATGTGCGCTTCCGCATCGAAAAAAACCATGCGCAAGTCATTGAAATTCAGTCATTGACCCCGAACTAATCCTTTGCGCCCCAGTCATATCGGGGCGATACCAACCACTCAGGAAAAAAGCAATATGACCACTCGCGCGAAGACGATCATGCTCGCCTTCACCATGGTTTCCGTGTTGGCCACTCCGTTCGCGGAAGCGGCCCGCCTAGGTAAAGGCAAGAGCGCCGGCATGCAGCGTTCGGCCCCCACCCGTTCTTACCAACAACAAGCGCCGGCGCGCCCGGTTGCGCCGCCTGCGCAAGCGCCCGCTCCGGCTCAAGCTCAACCCAAATCCGGCCCGGGCATCGGCACCGCGGTAGCCGCCGGCGCGGCCGGCGCGGCCGCCGGCTATATGCTGGGCTCCGCCATGAGCGATAAAGGCGGCCAGCAACAAGCTCCGGCAGCCGCCAACGGCAACTCCGATCCGGCTCTGGCGGCGCAACAAGGCCAGCAACCGCAGAAGAGCGGCGGCATGCCGTGGGGCACGCTGGCCCTGCTGGGCGCGGTACTGATCGGCGGCATCATGTTCTTCCGCCGCAAGGCCGGCGCCGCGCGACCGGCCATGGCAGCCCCGCAAGCAGCGGGCATGCCGCAGAACCTCGGCGGCGGCTATCAGGAACCGGCCCGTTTCGATTCCATCCCGAAAATCGGCTCCGGTCTTGGCGGCGCCCAGCCGGCCTTCGGCGCGCCGGCGGCGTTCGACGCCCCCGCTCGCCTGCCGGATGGCACGGAAACGCCTAACTTCCTGCGCCAGGCCAAGGCCACCTTCCTGCACCTGCAAAGCCTGAACACCACGGAAAGCCTGGAAGAAGTGCGCAAGTACATGACGCCGGACCTGTTCAACGCGCTGCGCGAGGACATCGCCGGCAATACCGACGTCGCCGACTTCCCGCAGCTGGACTGCCAGCTGTCCGAAGCCAGCACCGAAGGCAACCGCTACATCGCCAGCGTGCGCTTCTCCGGCACGGTCAGCGAAGCCGTGGGCGCGCCGACCGAGCCGTTCACCGAGTACTGGCACTACGTCAAGGATGACAGCACCAACGGCAAGTGGCTGGTGGCGGGCATCCAACAGTAACAAGCTTTTTAACATCTTTATCCAAACGGGCCTCCTGGCCCGTTTTTTATTTTTAATGGCGATGCACTAAACTGGAATGCCAATTGCTTCAGGCAAAAAAACAATACCGACCGTAGAGTCCACGCCACGGAGGGCAGCGTTTCCATGAAAGAATTCGAGCATGCCGGCTTGAAGCTCGGCAGTCACTTCCAGCCTATCTATAGCCTGGCGCATCGCCGCACGATAGGCATGGAAGCCTTGCTGCGCGCCAGACAGGACTCCTCCATTCTGACTCCGGCGGAGGCCTTTTACTCCGTCGTCTCGCCCGAACGCCGTCACCAGCTGGATCTGGCGACGAGCGAAGCCCATGCCGCTCGCTTCAGCCAGATGCAAAGCGACCACCCATGCTGGCTGTTTCTCAATATCGACGCCGCCTCGCTGTCGCGGCCGGAACGCGCGATGGCGCTGGCCAACACCATCAAGGCCGCCGGGCTGGATCCCAGCCAGGTGGTGCTGGAAGTGCTGGAACATGTGCTGGAAGTGGACGCCGCACTGATAGAGGGCGTCAATGTGCTGAAAAGCAGCGGCTTTCTGATCGCCATCGACGACTTCGGCGTCGGCCATTCCAATCTGGATCGGGTCTGCCAATTGGAGCCGGACCTGGTCAAATTCGACCGTCATCTGCTGCGCGCCGCCGTGCACCAGCCGCGCACCCGCAATCTGCTGGCCAAGCTGGTGCGGCTGATGCACGAAATTGGGGCGCTGGTGGTGGAGGAAGGCATAGAAACCGATCAGGATGTGCTGATTGCGCTGGAATCCGGCTGCGATCTGGTGCAAGGCTATTTCATCGCCCACCCGCATGAGCAGCCGGACCAGGACCACATCATCACCCCGCGCATAGACGAGCGCTGGGATGAATTGATGGCGCGCGAGCTGCTGAAACGCAAGCTGACCCGGCGCCAGATCGAGCTGGCGCGGCAATCCTTCGTGCAAAGCGCCATCTCGCTGATGCAGGGCACGCCGTTCAATCTGGCGGCCAAGCCGATGCTGGCGCTGCCGGATGTGGTGCGCTGCTTCCTGCTGGACAGCGAGGGGCGCCAGATCGGCCGCAACCTCAATAGCCGCCAGCCGCTCGCCGTCGCCAACCCCAAGTTTGCGCCGCTGGTGGACACCACCGGCGCGGTCTGGTCGCGCCGCAGCTATTTCCAGCACGCGGTGGACCAGCCCGGCGTGTTGTATATGAGCGAGCCCTATCTGTCGATGACCGACACCCGCTCCTGCATCACCATCTCGATGGCGATAGAAATCGATGAAATCATGCACGTGCTATGCGCCGACGTGCTGATTTCCCAGCATTGACCACGCCCCGCCGTCAGCGGAACTTCAGAATATCCTCGGCGGCTGGCTGCGGGGTGTACGCGGCCTTCAAGGCGGCGCCTTCTTCGCCGGATGGCGCCGGCGAGCCCAGTCTGGCCTCCGCCTGGTTCCTGATCTTGGCCACCTCGCCCTTCATCACCGTCTGGGCGCTGGATTGCAGCAGTTCCCCGCGCAGCTTGCTCAGCGCCGCTTCCGCCGCCTGGCCGGCGGCCGAACTCTGCCCCAATTCGCGCTGCGCCCGCTGCAGGCGTTCCTTGGTGTCGGCCAGCTCGCTCTCCAATTCATCCACTCGGCCTTCCGCCAGATCCAGGCGCGCGCGGAACGCCTCGGCCTGCGGCTGCGCCACCGCCAGGTCCTGAGCCTGTTGCGCGGTCAGCGCCAGCGAGGCCGATAACTGCCGGCGCGTGGCGTCCAGCTCCGCCGCCTGCCGTTCAAACGCGCTGGCCAGTTCCGCGCGCAAGCCGTCCAGCTCGCTGCGCTCCAGCTCCCAAGCGGCCTGGGCAGCCAACAAGCTATCGTTGGCCAAGGCCTGGGCTTGCGCCCAGATCGCTTCCAGCGCGGCTAGCCCCGCCTGGCGCACGCCTTCCGGCACTTCGCCTTCCAGCGCCGCCGCCGTGGCCGGCTGAATCCGCCGCCAATCCTTGAGCACCACGCTGGCCGCGTCCATGTCCACTCCCGCCAGCTGACGGACTTGGTCTATCGCGGGAAAGCGCTTGCGACCGGACTTTTCATATAGCTCGGCCGCCGCGGCGACCACGCGCTCCCTCACTTCCGCCGAAATCTTGACCGCTTGACTCATAACCCCGCGTCCTCACCCCTGATTGCATCATTATCATTGCCGATGCGCCCGGATGCTTCCGGGCACAGAAAATGCGGGCGAAGCGCATGGCTTTCGACCGCAGCGGGAATTGCAGCAGAAGCGCCGTGGAGCGGCTATAGGACTTTTCTTAAAATTCCGCGACTTTCGATGAAACCGCGGCCAAGCGCCAACAAAAAGCCCGGCAAACGCCGGGCTGTTTCAGCAAACGAAATCGAAGCGCGTTATTGCGCGATGTCGTTGATGTATTCGAACAAGGTCACCACTTTCTGCACGCCGGAAGTCTCGCTGACCACCTTGGCCGCCGCGGTGCCTTCGGCCTGGGTCACCATGCCCAGCATGTAAACCACGCCGCGCTCGGTCACCACCTTGACGTTGTTCGGGTTATAGCCCTTGCCGTCCAGCAAGCGGGTACGCACCTTGCTGGTTACCCAGGTGTCGTTGCTGCGTTCCGAGAAGCCCGACGACGGCGCCACCACGGTGTAGTTGAACACGCGGCGCACATTGGGGATGCCGCGCGCGGTCAGCTCCGCCTGCTGGCGTGCCTGCTCGCTGGGCACTTCGCCGGTCAGCAGCACCGCGCGGTTGAAACTGGTGGTGTTGACATGGGCCGAGGGCAGCAGCTTGCCCACCTGGTCCGCGGTCTTCAATTCGATGCCCTGGTCATCGACATAGGCGCCGCTGGTGCGGCGATCGGTCGCCACCAGCGCGCCGCCAGCGGCGCCAGCCGCCACCACGCCGAAACAAGCGCTCAGGGTGCTGCTCAAACCCACGGCCAGCAATACGGCAAACACGCGACGCTTCATTTACTCTCCTCCCAGCAACATGTAATCGATGGTATCGCACAAGGCGTGGACCATCAGGGTATGGACTTCCTGAATCCGGCAGCGACGCAGCGCCGGCACAATCAACTGGATATCTTCCGGCGACAGGATCTCGGCCACCTTGCCGCCGTCCATGCCGGTCAAGGCGATCACGCTCATGCCGCGCTCGTGCGCGGCATAGATGGCCTCGATCACATTGGCGGCGTTGCCGGACGCGGAAATCGCCAGCAATAAATCGTTGGTGTGACCCAAGGCGCGCACTTGCTTGGAAAACACCATGTCGAAATCGTAGTCGTTGCCTATCGCGGTCAGGGCCGAGCTGTCGGTGGCCAGCGAAATCGCCGCCAGGCCCGGCCTTTCCTTCTCGAAACGCCCCACCATCTCAGCGGCGAAATTCTGCGCGTCCGCCGCCGAGCCGCCATTGCCGCAGGCCAGAATCTTGCCTTCGTTCATCAGGCAAGCCACCATTTGCTCCGCCGCCGCCGCGATCGCCGGCGACAGCAATTCCATCGCCTCCTGCTTGACGGCGATGCTTTCCAGGAAATGCCCGCTGACGCGGTCAATCAAATCCATGGGACATCCTTATCTCTTTCAGCACTACATGAAAATATTCTGCAACCACTGCGGCTCCGCCTCGCCCACGGTCAACACCGCGTCAAAACGGCATGGCGCGTCTATTCCCTGTTGGGACAGATAGACCTCGGCGGCCAGCATGAGTTTCCTTTGCTTGGCCGCTCCTATGCTGGCGGCCGCGCCGCCGAAGGCCGCGCTGGCGCGATGGCGCACCTCGATAAACACCCAGTAACGTCCATCGCGCATGATCAGATCGATTTCGCCGCCGCGGCAGGACCAGTTGCGCTCCACCAGCGTCAGGCCGCGCCGCAGCAGCCAGGCCAGCGCGCGATCTTCCGCTTGCCGGCCCAGGGTATTCACTGCTGCTCCGAACTCAACACCGCCATCGGCAGCTGGCGCTCGAACAGGCGATCGCGCCCCAGCTTCAAGTCGCCGGTGACGCCATCCAGCTTCAGGCCAAGCGGCTGGCGCGCGCCGGCCAGCAGCACCGCCAGCCGCCAGGCATCCACGCCCAGCGCGTACAGACGCTCGGTCTGCATCGTCAACGGCGTGGACGGGCGCGGATAGCGCCGTACCGCCGGGTGTTCCGGCATCAGGAACCAAGGCATGTCTATCACCCGCGCCCCGGCCAAGGCCACCGTGCTGCCGCGACCATTGAGCTGGGAAGTGCCGTAAACCGCCAGTTCCGGCGCCAGCGCCGCCTTGACGATGCCGGCCTCGCGCGCGTCCAGCGCCATGAACACCGCGTCGGCGCCGGCCGCCGCCTGCAGGATGGCGGGCAGGCTGTCCGGTTTCGCCTCCAGCAGCATCGGCGACTTGCCGCGGCTCTGAACCCGCCATTCATCGATGAAGGCCTGGCGCAGGCGCTGAGACAGGCTATCGCCGCCGAACAGCAGCAGCGGATTGACCCGGCCGTCCTCGCGCATCAGGCGCGCCACCTGGCGCGCCTCGCCCTCAACGGTCAAGGATAGCGAAAACAGCTTGGGATTGGCCGGCACTTCGCGGCCTATCGAGTTCAAGGCCAGCGTCGGCACCGACACCAGCGGCGCCACCGCGGCGATGGCGCCGCGCGACAAGGGGCCGATCACCACATTGACTCCGCCGGCCAAGGCCTGCTTATAGCCGGCCACGGCGGTGTCCTCGGACGCGTCTATGGTCACCAGCTCGGCGTTCTGATCCACGCTCGCCGCCGCTTCCACGCCGCTGCGCACCACCGCCGCGGCTTCGCCCAGGGTGGCGGAGCCGGTGGGCAGCAGCAGGCCGATGCGCACACGGACAGCGGCCGGCTGCGGTTTCGCCGCCGCCGCGCTGGCCTCACGCGGCGCGGCCGCCGGAACGGCCGGTTTCGACGCCGGCTGGCCCAGCAACTTGAGCGGCGCGGTATTGCTTTGGATGATATAGTCCGGGGTTTGCGCCATCGTCGGCGTCAACCAAGTCAATAAGACGCCAACCAACAGCGGAGTCAGTCTTTGCATACTTCGTTCGCTCATCTGCTTGAATCAGCCAGGGAAAGTTTCTGTCGCGGCACATTATATGTGGTGGCCACGCCCATTGGAAACCTGGCCGACATCAGCGCCCGCGCCTTGGCCGCCTTCAGCGCCGCCGACGTGGTCTGCGCCGAGGACACCCGCGTGACCGGACAGCTACTGTCCGCCTACGGCATTCACGCCAAACGCCTGGTCAGCCTGCGCGAGCACAATGAACGCGGCATGGCCGAGCAAGTGGTGCGCTGGCTGTCCGAAGACCAGATCGTGGTGCAGGTGTCCGACGCCGGCACCCCGGCGGTGTCCGACCCCGGCGCGCGCTTGGCGGAAGCGGTGCGCGCCGCCGGTCTGCCGGTGCGGCCGGTGCCGGGCTCCAGCGCGGTGATCGCCGCCTTGTCCGCCAGCGGGCTGACCGCGCCGTCCTTCCTGTTCCACGGCTTCTTGCCGCCCAAGAGCGGCGAGCGCCGCAAGACGCTGCGCCAATGGCTGTCCGCGCCGCATCTGACCGTGTGTTACGAAGCGCCGCACCGCATTGTCGACACCCTGCGCGACATCGTCGCGGAACTGGGCGCGGAGCGCCGAGTGCTGCTGGCGCGCGAGCTGACCAAGACTTTCGAAACCTTCCGCAATCTGCCGGCCCAGCACATGCTGGAGTGGGTGGAGTCCGATTCCAACCAGCAGCGCGGCGAGATCGTGCTGATCCTGGACGCCGCGCCGCCGCGCGACGAGGCCGACGACGCGGTGCCGGAAGACACCGTGCGCGTGCTCAAGCTGCTGGCGGCGGAGCTGCCCACCAAGCAGGCGGCGTCGCTGGCCGCGCAGATCTGCGGCGCCAACCGCAAGCAGCTTTACGACCTCGCGCTCAAACTGAAGCAGGACTGAGGCCCAGGAAAAAAGGATTTACAAAGCGATTTGCTATCGCTATCATTCGTTCTCTCGGAATGCCGAAGACGCCCGGATGGCGAAATTGGTAGACGCAGGGGATTCAAAATCCCCCGCCGCAAGGTGTGTCGGTTCGAGTCCGACTCTGGGCACCAGCGATTTTGGCAGGCCGAAACATCAAAAACCCCGCACAGCGCAAGCTCTGCGGGTTTTTTGTTTTATTCGGGCAGGCGCAGCGCCGCCAGCTTCCAGCCAAACCAGCCTTCGCGCTTGAAGACAAAAGCCAGCGGACCGGCTCCGCCGTCCTTCTTCTTCACCGTCACCACGAAGCGGTCGATGTCTTCGTAGCCCATCGTCGTCTCGACGCCAGCGCGCGGCTCGGCCGACGCTTCCGCGCCGCCACCATCGTTTTCCGCCGACGCGCCGCCATGCGGCAGGCCAGGCTTGGGCTTGATCCCCTGCATCATCAGCGCCAGGCTTTCCGGCGTCACCATCGCGTCGACGACCGGTGCGATCACCGCGTCGGCAATCGCGGCGCCCATCGCCGCCAGCGGATTATTGGCCTTGGATTGGTTCAATTCCAGCACCGCCTTGGGCGCGATCGACTCCTTCAGGCTGCTGCGCAAGGCCGGGTAGTCCACATAGCCGGACAATTTGGCCGCGTCGCGCGCGTCCAGCGCCTGCTGCATGCCATGCACCGTCAAATACGGCGTTGCGTAGAACCAGCCGCCAACTGCCAGCAAGGCCACGCACAGCGCCAGCTTCATTTTAATGCTCATTTTTGAGATCCCCCTGAATCAAGCGGCCGCGTTCATGCGGCTCATAAAGTCTACAGACCGACAAAGGGCGCGCAGATTCCCGCCGGCCGCGGCAAAACCTGCGCGGCCGGTTCTCAGCGCCTGTTCAAAGGCTCGCGAGCTAGAGCGAGACAAGGCGAAAACCGCTGAGAAAGCGGAATGTACGAGTGGTGCAAGAGCATTTCGTAGCGGCACTCACCGTGTCACGTCTCACGACGCGCAGCTGGCTTTGGACAGGTTCTCAGAAGCGCGCTTCCATCCCCATCCGTATGGTCCGCCCCGGAATCGGCATGCTGACCACCGCTCCGGTGTCCACCGCATAGCGGTTGGTCAGGTTGTCCACGTTCAAATTCAGATTGACCTGCTTGTTCAAACGGTACTCGATGAACAGGTCCACCAGGCGTTCGGACGGCAGTTCCAGCACCGGCTGCGCGCCGGTGCCTTTCAACCACTCGGCCGGATTGGTCTTGCCGGCATGGTATTTCAGTCGTCCGCCCACGGTCAGGTCGCCGTTCAGCAGATGTTTGCCGGCGGAAATCACGTACACGCTCTTGGGCGGGATGCGGGTCGGGATCAGACTCCAGGCGAAGCCGTTCTGATTGCACACCGCGGCATCGCGTCGGGCGGCCTGGTTCACCGAGCACACTTCCGGGTCCAGGTAGCGCGTGGCGGCGGCCTCCACGAAGAAGGACGGGCTATGGTAGTCCGCGCCGAATTCGAAGCCGCGCAGCTCCACCTTGTCGTAGTTGAGGAAGGTCAGATTGCCCTGCCACGACGGCATGCCCGGCGTGCGGTCCAGCCAGGCGCTGGAAATATAATCCGCCACCTTGTTGTCGAAATAAGCGGCCTTGAAGCCGATGCGCTCCTTATCGCGGAACACATCCTGGAAACTCGCCTTCAGACCCAGCTCCAGATTCAGCGAACGCTCCGGCCGCAAGGGGTTGTATGGGTTGTAGCTGAACACCTCGGACGAGGTGGTGGTTTCGTACAGGCTGGGGGTGCGATAGGCGCGGCCGCCCTTCACATAGCCATCCAGCCATTTGGCCAGGTGAACATCGAGTTGGCCGGTCAGGTCCAGCTTGGGCGCGTAATCCACCTCCAGTTTGGTCGCATAGTCGCGCGTGATTGAGCCATGCAGATTCGCGCCTAGCGAGAAGCTGGCCCAGGGATAGGACAGCACCGCGTTGGCGAACAGGCTGCGCTCATTGCGCACGCCGTTGCGCGACGCCTCCAGCGTCCGCGGCTGCTCGGTGTAGCGGCTGGTGGGCTGGGTGCGCTCCTGCTGGAAGGCCAGGCCATAGCTGAGGCTCAGCGGCAGCGCCTCCAGTTCCGAACGGTTGAGCAAATTGAAGCCATGGCGCTTGTTGTTGTAGGCATGCATGTACTGATCGCCGTAGGAAGCGCCGGGGCGGCCGGCCCACAGGCCGTTGTGCTGGTCCAGATCCGCCTCGGTGGCCCACAAGCCCAGGTTCAGATCGATCAGCTTGTTGTCGCTGGGCGTATAGCTGTAGTTGGCGCTATATGCATGCACCACGGCGCTGCCCAGCGCCCATTGCGGCATGGACTCGACCCCCGGCGGCAGCTCCTGGAAATGCTTGTCGTTGGAGTTCTTGTACCAGTAAGCGGCCAGCAACTCGCCGGCCTGCTGGCGATGGCGGCGGAAGATCAGCTTCAGACGCTGCGCATCGTCCAGCGCAAAACCGAGCTTGGCCAGCAACGAATCGCTCTCGTAACTGGTGTTCACCACTTCCTGGCCGCGCGACACCACCGCCTCCGGGTAGCCGTCGAAACCGTGGCTGCCGGCGAAGTAATTGCCGGTGCGCCGCTTGCTATAGGCCAGCAAGGCATCCAGGCCAGGCTGCCGGTAGGCCAGCGCCAGCGTGGCCGAGCCATTGTTGAACACGCGTGGGCTGAGGCCGTTGTTCAGCCGGTAATACACCTGGTCGCGCTCGTCGTCCGGCACGGTGGGCATCTTGTTATTGTTGTACAAGCTGCCTTTCAGCAGCACGCCGAAATCCTTGCCAGGACGCAACACATCCTCCACGCCCAAGGTGCGCATTTGCACCAGGCCGCCGATCGCGCCGCTGGAGAAGGCGCCGTTGCTGGCGCCCTCTTCGACGCTGACCTTGCTGATCAGGTCTGAATCGATGTAAGTGCGGTCGCTGGTGCCCTGATAGCCGCGCGCGGTGTGGGTGGATTGCAGGCTGCCGTCTATCAGCACCGGCACCCGGCCCTCGCCTTGCAGGCCGCGGATACCCAGGTCGATGGCGCCGGCTTCGTTGCGGATATTGTTGACCTGCACGCTGGGCAGGGCCGAGAAGATGTCGGCGTTGCCGGTGCCGCGCGCGCGGCGCAGTTGCTCCGCGTCCAGCACCTCGCCATGCAGGAGCGCGGGTTTGCGCTCGGCGCTGACGTGGACGGTTTCCAGTTGCGGCGCGGGCTCGGCGGCCTGCAGGTTTTGCGGATGGACCGCCGACAATAACAGGCAGGCGGAAAGGCTCCGGTATTTCATGATGTGGGTGGGGGTGGGGTTGAGGAGCGCCGAAGTTAATGCTAATGATTATCATTAACAATGGTAATTATACCAACCACGCCTCGCGTCAGCCCCACCGCCGACGCGGGCGGAAGCCGCGGCTATTTCCCGCCCAGCGGCACCTGCCAGCGCGAATCCTTGAGCGTGCGCATCACGATGTAGGAACAGATGTCGCGCATGCCGGGCAGCCGGTTCAGCCGCTCCACGATGAAGCCGCTGAAGGCCGCTAGATTGCGACAGCGCACGTGCAACACATAATTGCTGGGGCCGGCGACGATATAGGCGGCGGCCACCTCCTCGAACTGCTGGATGCGGCCCATGAAGTCTTCGTGCCAATCCTCGCGCGCCCGGTCCAGCGTCACATGGACGATGGCTTCCAGTTCGTAGCCAAGCAGGGCTGGGTCCAATTGCGCGTGATAACCGCGGATCACCCCCTGGTTTTCCAGCGCGCGCACCCGCCGCAGACAGGCCGATGGCGACAGCGCCACCTGGTCCGCCAGGTCCTGATTGCTGAGCCTGGCGTTGTGCTGCAATGCGGAAAGAATCCGGCAATCTATCGCGTCGAGCTGCATTTGCAATTTCCCATCGATACTGATTAGTTCTAGTGCAGTTCCTGCGAAAAGCATGCCATCGGCAACGGCAACTTGCAATTTTTGGCGGAAGGCTTGGTGCTAGCATGATTCCAGGCTTGTTACCGCTCAGGAACCGTTCCATGTTGCTCGATATCAGTCCCCCGCTGCGCGCCGGCCTGCCGGTCTGGCCCGGCGACACCGCCTTCGACGCCAGCCCGGCCTGGCAGTTGGACGCCCACTGCCCGGTGAATGTGGCGCGGCTGACGCTGTCGCCGCACAGCGGCGCCCACGCCGACGCGCCGGCCCATTTCCAGGCCGCCGGCCAGGGCATAGGCCAGGTGGCGCTGGATGCCTATCTCGGCCCATGCCGGCTGATTCATTGCCTGTCCCCCGGCCCGCTGATCCGGCTGGAACAGATCCGCGCACGGCTTGCCGCCATGACCGGCCCACTGCCGCCGCGGCTGCTGATCCGCAGCTACGAACGCTATCCGCTGGACGCCTGGGATGCCGACTTCCCCGGCGTGGAGGCCGCCGCCATCGACTGGCTGGGCGGCCAGGGCGTGCGGCTGATAGGCGTCGACACCGCCTCGCTGGACCCGATGGACAGCAAGACCATGGATGCCCACCACGCCACCGCGCGCCAACGCATGGCCATCCTGGAACAACTGCTGCTGGAGCACGCGCCGGAGGGCGATTACGAGTTGATCGCGCTGCCGCTGAAGTTGATGAATCTGGACGCCAGCCCGGTACGCGCCGTGCTGCGGCCCTTGCCCGTTTCCACCCCTGTTGCGTAGGACCGACCCGCCATGACACATACCCGCGAAACCTGTCTCATCGCCGATCAGCAAGACCCGCTGGCCGGTTTCCGCCAGCAATTCGACCTGCCACCCAACACCGTCTACCTGGACGGCAATTCGCTGGGCGTGCTGCCCAAGGGCGCGCTGGAACGCAGCCAGCAGGTGATCAGCCGCGAATGGGGCCACGAGCTGATCCGCAGCTGGAACACTTCCGGCTGGTTCGAACTGCCGACCCGGCTGGGCGACAAGCTGGCGCCGCTCTTGGGCGCCGGCCCCGGCGAAGTGGTGGTCACCGACACCACCTCGCTCAACCTGTTCAAGGCGCTGGCGGCGGCGCTGCGCATCCAGCAGCAAGCGCATCCGGAACGCAAGGTGATCCTGTCCGAACGCGACAACTTCCCCACCGATCTCTACATGATCCAGGGCATGATCGAATTCCTGCAGCAGGGCTATGAACTGCGCCTGATCGACGAGGCGCTGCCGCTGGAGCAGGCGCTGGACGAGGACGTGGCGGTGCTGCTGCTGTCCCATGTCAATTACCGCACCGGCTATCTCTACGACATGGCCGCGGTCACCCGCAGCGCCCATCAGCGCGGCGCGCTGACGATCTGGGACCTGGCGCACGCGGCCGGCGCGGTGGAGGTGGGCTTGAACGCCGCCGGTGCTGATTTCGCCGTGGGCTGCACCTACAAATACCTGAACGGCGGCCCAGGCTCGCCGGCCTTCATCTGGGTGGCGCCGCGCCATCAAAACACATTCTGGCAGCCCTTGTCCGGCTGGTGGGGCCATGCCAAGCCCTTCGAAATGGCCACCGATTACGCGCCGGCCCAGGGCATACGTCGCTTCCTGTGCGGCACCCAGCCCATCGTGTCGCTGGCCTTGGTGGAATGTGGTCTGGACGTGGCGCGGCAGGTGGAGCCGCAGCAATTGCGCGCCAAATCGCTGGCCTTGACCGATTTGTTCATCGAACTGGTGGAGCAGCGTTGCGGTCGCCACCCCTTGACCCTGATCACCCCGCGCGAACACGCGCGCCGCGGTAGCCATGTCAGCTTCCGCCACCCCCAGGGCTTCGCGGTGATGCAGGCCTTGATCGCCAACGGCGTCATCGGCGATTACCGCGAACCGGAAGTGCTGCGCTTCGGCATCACCCCGCTCTACCTGAGCCATGCCGACATCTGGGACGCGGTGGAAATCCTGCGCGAGATCCTGGACAGCGGCAGTTGGGATAAACCGGAGTTCCACCGCCGCGGCGCGGTGACCTGAGAACCTGTTTACGATCTGCTGCGCGTCGGCGGGATGGATAGAAATGGGCGTTGAAACCAAGCTCAGTGCTCATATACCACGTGTACATTCCGCTTTTTCGCTCGTTTTCGCCTTGTCTCGCCCTAGCTCGCGAGATCGTCAACAGGTTCTGAGAGCTGTTCAAAACCTGCATCGCGCGCGGCCTGGCCGCGCGCCGCATCAAGCCGCCGCCGGCAGCCCCGCGCGGCGGTTCCAGGCGCAAGGGACGTCAGATCCCGCCAGACCGCGCCTTATAGACAGAGGAGAACATCATGAGCAGTTTCCAGGATATCAAGGATAGGGAGCAGGGCCTGCAGCGCCGGCTCAGCGCCGGACAGATGAGCATGATCGCCATCGGCGGCGCCATCGGCACCGGTTTGTTCCTCGGCAGCAAGTTCGCCATCGGCTTTGCCGGCCCCAGCGTGGTGCTCAGCTACGCCATAGGCGGCCTGATCACCCTGCTGCTGATGGGCTGCCTGGCGGAAATGACGGTGGCGCATGCCACCTCCGGCTCCTTCGGCGCCTACGCCGAACACTACGTCAGCCCGCTGGCCGGCTTCCTGGTGCGTTACAGCTATTGGGCCTGCATCGTGCTGGCGGTGGGCACCGAGGTCACCGCGGTGGCCGAATACATGCGCTTCTGGTTTCCCGACACCCCTCCCTGGATCTGGATCCTGCTGTTCTCCGGCGCGCTGATCGGCGTCAACGCCGCCAGCGTCAAGGCTTTCGGCACCGTCGAATACTGGTTCTCCAGCATTAAGATCTTCGCCATCGTCGCCTTCATCCTGATGGGCTGCTACCTGGTGTGGGGCAGCGGCAACCCGGCTTACGGCGCGCACAACTTCAGCGCCGGCGGCGGCTTCTTCCCCAACGGCGCCTGGGGCACCTGGGTGGCGGTGGTGATCTCCATCTTCAGCTATCTGAGCGTGGAAATGATAGCGGTGGCAGCCGGCGAGGCGGAGAACCCGGAGCAGGCGGTGCGCCAGGCCTTCCGCGCCACCATCGCGCGGTTGGTGGTGTTCTACCTGCTGTCCTTGAGCCTGATCATCGCCATCGTGCCCTGGGACCGGATCGGCGCCGGCAACAGCCCCTTCGTTACCGTGATGCAGGTGCTGAACATCCCCTACGCCGCCGGCATCCTCAACTTCGTGGTGGTGATCGCCGCGCTGTCGGCGATGAACAGCCAGCTCTACATCACCACCCGCATGATGTTCAGCCTGTCGCGCGCCGGCGACGCGCCGATCGCGCTGGGCCAATTGAACCAGCGCGGCATCCCGACCAACGCGCTATTGCTGTCCACCAGCGGCATCGCGCTGGCCACCGCGCTCTACGTGCTGTTTCCGCAGCAGGCGTTCACGCTGATGATTTCGCTGTCGATGTTCGGCGCGATGTTCACCTGGCTGATGATTTTCTACACCCATCTATGCTTCCGCCGCCATCACGACCGCGCGGGCGGGCTGGAGCTGCCGTTCAAGATGCGTCTGTTTCCCTACAGCACGCTGACCGGGCTGCTGCTGATGCTGGCGATCATGATCACCACCATCTTCACCGAGGTATTCCGGCTGACCCTGGTCTTCGGCCTGCCCTTCCTGCTCTTGCTGGTCATTCTGTTCCACAAGGTGCGCAAGCCGCGGCTGACGCCGGCGACGCAAGCGAATTAATGCCCGCCGCGCCCGGGTCGGAACACGCTTCCGGCCCGGGCGTCCCCACGCCAAATCCGCTAAGAACCTGTTCAAAGTCTGCTGCGCTTCAGCGATACGGCGTTGAAACCAAGCTCAAATGCTCATGTACCACTTGTACATTCCGCTTTTTCGCTCGTTTTCGCCTTGCCTCGCCCTTGTTCGCGAGACTTTGAACAGGCTCTAAGAACCGCTGCGCGGAACACACAACACCCTTTGCATCGCATCTGACGCCGCCATCGGATTCGGCATAGAATGTCCGACTCGATACCCGATCCGGATAGCCCGCCCCGCCATGCCCACCCCGTCCGATCTCGTCCCCGGCGCCAGCCTGTCCGCGCTATTGCGCGGCTTCGTCCGCCGCCACTGGCCTTACTATCTGCGCGCCGCGCTGATGCTGGCCGCCGTGGCGCTACTCACCGTGCTGATCCCGCGCAAGATAGGCGAGATCGTCGACCTGCTGGCCAAGCACGAACTCAGCGGCCCTCAGCTGCTGCATGAGCTGGGCTGGCTGCTGCTGTTCGGCGTGGTGATCTATTTGCTGCGCGCCGGCTGGCGGCTGCAGCTGTTCGCCGCCGCCTACCAGTTGGGCGTGGAGCTGCGTACCCGCTTGTACCAGCGCTTGAGCCTCCAGGGGCCGGGCTTCTACCACCATCAACGCACCGGCGACTTGATGGCGCGCGCCACCAATGACATCGACGCGGTGGAAATGGCCGCCGGCGAGGCGATGCTGGCCGGTTTCGACGGCAGCCTGACCCTGGTGATGGTGCTGGCGATGATGACCCTGGGCATAGACTGGCGGCTGGCCGCCGCCGCGCTGCTGCCGTTTCCGCTGATGGCCTTCGCCTTCTGGCGCATCACCCGCCGCGTGCACCAGGCCTGGGCCGGCTCGCTGCAAAGCTTCAGCCGGCTCAACGACCATGTGCAGGAAACCCTGAGCGGGGTGCGCACCCTGCGCACCCTGGGCCTGGAGGAGCGCAATAGCCGCGAGCTGGCCGGCCTGGCCGCCAGCGCCGCCGACAACAGCCTGCAAGCGCAGCGCTGGGAGGCGGCGTTCGAGCCGGTGGTGGGGCTGACCCTGATCACCGCCTCGGTGACCACCTTGGGCGTCGGCGGCTACCTGGTATGGCAGCAACAACTGACCATAGGCGCGCTGACCAGCTTCAGCATGTATCTGGGTCAGTTGATCTGGCCGATGTTCGCCGCCGGCTGGGTGCTGTCGTTGCTGGAACGCGGCCGCGCCGGCTGGAACCGGCTGGAACCGGTGCTGAGCGCGCCGGCCTCGGTGGACGACAGCGGCGCCGACGCGAGCGAGCCCAGCGGCGAGCTGCGCTGGCACGGCCTGGACTTCACTTATCCGGGGCAGGTCACGCCGGCGCTGCGCGCGATCGAGCTGCGCCTGGGACGCGGCCAGACCCTGGGCATCGTCGGCCCCACCGGCAGCGGCAAGTCCACGCTGCTGCGCCTGCTGCTGCGCCAATACCCGCTGCCGGCCGGCAGCGTCAGCTGGAACGGCGTGCCGCTGGAGGAATACAAGATGGACGCGCTGCGCGCGGCGATCAGCTGGGTACCGCAGGAGTCCTTCCTGTTCTCCGCCTCGGTGGCTGACAATATCGCGCTGACGCGGCCGGACGCCGCCGAGCGCGAGATCGAGCGCGTGGCGCGGCTGGCGGCGGTGCATGAGGACATCCTGCGCCTGGCCCAGGGCTACGCCACGCCGGTTGGCGAAAAAGGCGTGGCGCTGTCCGGCGGCCAGCGCCAGCGCCTGGCCATCGCCCGCGCGCTGCTGGCGGACGCGCCGCTGCTGCTGCTGGACGACGCCTTGTCGGCGGTGGACACCCAGACCGAAACCCAGATCCTGCAGCATCTGCGCGAAGCGCGCCGCGGACGCAGCGTGATCATCGCCAGTCACCGGCTGTCGGCGGTGGCCGACGCCGACCACATCATCGTGCTGCAACAGGGGCGCATCGCCGAAGCCGGCAGCCATGAGGTGCTGCTGCAATTGAACGGCTGGTACGCCAGCCAGTGGCGCTATCAACAACTGGAGGCCAGCCTGGATGAAATCTGATCAATCCGCGATCAACCGCAGCCGGGCGCTGGCCCTGCTGCGCCAGGCCGCCGCGCCGGAAAAGCGCCATGTGCTGTGGGGCACGCTGTGGCTGATCGCCGCCGCGCTGCTGGAGGCGCTGTCGCCACTGCTGGGCAAGGTGTTCATCGACCGCTATCTGCTGCCGCGCGCGCCGCAGTGGCTGGAAATGGGCCTGCTGCTGTTCGCCTGTCTGCTGGCCGGCTACGCCGCTTCCAGCCTGCGCTATCTGCAGCTGGTGCGCCTGTCCGGCGTGGCGATGCGCTCGGTGCAAAGGCTGCGCGAACAGGTCTACCGCCACGTGATCCGGCTGCCGATGGCCTTTTTCGACAAGGCGATCACAGGCCAATTGGTCAGCCGCGTCACCAATGACACCGAGTCGGTGAAAGCCTTGTACGTGCAGGTGCTGTTCGTGATGCTGGACAGCAGCATCGTCGTCGTCGGCGTGATGGCGGCGATGGCCTGGCTGGACTGGCGGCTGATGCTGCTGGCCGCGCTGCTGCTGCCGGCGATGCTGGCCATCGTCTGGCTCTACCAGCGCTGGAGCGCGCCCTCGGTGACGCGCGCCCGGGCGCTGCGCAGCGACATCAACGCGCAGATGGCCGAATCCATCGCCGGCATGAGCGTGCTGCAGGCCAGCAACGCCGCCGGACGCTTCGCCCAGCGCTTCGACCGCGCCAACCACAACTACTACCGGGCTCGCATGGCCGAGCTGACCGCCAATGCCTGGCTGCTGCGTCCGGCGCTGGACCTGCTCAAGGTGCTGCTGCTGGCCGCGGTGATCTATAGCTTCAGCCAGCGGCCGCTGGGCGCGCTGCAGATCGGCGTGCTCTACGCCTTCATCAGCTATATCGGCCGCATGGTGGACCCGCTGATCCAGATCACCATGCAGTTCAGCCAGCTGCAGCAAGCGGTGGTGGCGGCGGCGCGGGTGGATGCGCTGCTGCAGGAGCCCGCGGCGGCGGCCGACGGCGGACAGGGCCGCATCGGCCAGGGCGCGGTCAGTTTCCGCCGGTTGAATTTCGCCTATCAACCCGAACACCCGGTGCTGCGCGACTTATCGCTGGAGATTCCGGCCGGCGGCTTCATCGGCATCGTCGGCCACACCGGCAGCGGCAAATCCACCTTGCTGTCGCTATTGCTGCGCTTCTATGCGCCGCAAGGCGGCGACATCCTGATCGATGAGCAGCCGCTGACGTCCTTCAACGACGCGGCCTTCCGCGACGGCGTCGGCCTGGTGCCGCAGGAGCCCTTCCTGCTGGCCGCCAGCGCGCGCGACAATATCGCCATGGGCCGGCCACTGTCGCAACAACAGATCGAGGACGCCGCGCGCGCCGCCGGCGCCCACGAACTGATCCTGGCGCTGGAGCAGGGCTACGACACCGATATGGGCGAGAGCGGGTCGCGGCTGTCCAGCGGCCAGAAGCAGTTGATCGCCATCGCCCGCGCACTGGCCGGCAAGCCGCGCATCCTGCTGCTGGACGAGGCCACCTCGCATATCGACAGCGAAACCGAACAGCTGGTGCAGCGCGCGCTGGAACAATTGCATGGCCAGATCACGCTGATCTCCATCGCCCATCGCCTGTCCACCATCCGCGACGCCGACCGCATCATCGTGCTGAATCACGGCCAGATCGCCGAAACCGGCGACCATGAGGAGCTGATGACCCTGGGCGGCATTTACCAACGGCTATACTTGCTGCAGCAATTGCAGCCGGAAGCCGGCTGAGCGAGCCCATCCGCCATGCACCGTTTCCCCGCCCTGCCCGCGCCCGAGGCGCTGATCGACACCCATTGCCACCTGGACGCGCCGGAGCTGGCGCCAATGCTGTCCGCGGTGCTGCAACGCGCGCGCGCCGCCGGCGTCGGCCAGATCCTGGTGCCGGCGGTGCGCGCCGACACCTTCGACACGGCCGCCGCCATGCGCCGCGAACACGGCTGCTGGATAGGCTTCGGCCTGCATCCCATCTATCTGGAACAGCATCTGGACGAACATCTGGAACAGCTGGAGCGCGCGCTGCGCGAGCAGCGGCCGGAAGCGGTGGGGGAAATCGGCCTGGATTTCTACCTGCCGGAGCTGGACCCGGCGCGGCAGGAGGCCTTGTTCGTCGAACAACTGAAACTGGCGCGCAAATACGCGCTGCCGGTGGTGCTGCATGTGCGCCGCTCGGTGGACCGCGTGCTCAAGCATCTGCGCGAGCAACGCGTCGAGCTGGGCATCGCCCACGCCTTCAACGGCAGCCCGCAGCAGGCGGACGCAATGTTGCGCCAAGGCTTGAAACTGGGCTTCGGCGGCGCGATGAGCTACTCCGGCTCGCAGCGCATCCGCCGGCTGGCGGCCACGCTGCCGCTGTCCGGCCTGGTGCTGGAAACCGACGCACCCGACATCCGCCCGGAATTCGCCCAGGACCGGCCCAATGAACCGGCCCATCTCGCCGCCTTCAGCGCGCTGCTGGCCGAGCTGCGCGGCCTGCCGGAACCGGAACTGCGCCGCGCCTTGCGCCGCAACAGCCTGGACGCGCTGGGCATCGCCGGCTGAGCCATGGCGCAGCGTGAGCGCGACTCACCGTGCAACGCTTCACGACGCGCAGCAGATCGTAAACAGCTTCTTAGGTGCGGAAGCGCTTCAAATTGGTGTCCAGATCGACCGACAGCTGCTGCAATTCCTGCGACAAGCGGCTGGCCTGGCCGGACGCCTTGGCGGTGCTCTCGTTCATCTGCGCCATCTGCTCGACATTGTTCGCCACCAGCTGGCTGGCGTGACTCTGCTCCTTGATCGCGTTGGCGATGTCGGTGATGCGTTCCACCGAGTGCTGCGACAGCTGATGGATTTCACGCAATGCCTCCGCCACGCTGGAGGTGCTGCTGACCCCGCTTTCGATGCGGGCATTCGCCTGCTGCATGCTCTGGTAAGCGCGCTGGGTATCGGTCTGTACCCCCTCGATATGGGTGGAGATCTCGGCGGTGGCCTGGCTAGTACGCTCGGCCAGCTGACGCACCTCGTCGGCCACCACCGCGAAGCCGCGCCCCATCTCGCCGGCGCGCGCCGCCTCGATCGCCGCGTTCAACGCCAATAGATTGGTCTGGTCGGCGATGTCGCGGATCACCCGCACGATGTCGCCGATATCGCTGGAGCGCTGGTTGAGCTGGTCCATCACGGCCGAGGTTGCGGTGATGCCGCTGGCGATCAGCTGGATTTCGCTGGCCGCGGTTTCCGCCAGTCCATTGCCTCGATCCGCCTGCGCCATGGTCTGGCGCGCCTGCTGCTCCACATCGCGGGTATTGTCGGCCACCAGATTGATGCTGACCGACATCTGCTCGATCGCCGCGGCGCCGCTGGCGGCGGACTCGGCCTGATTGGCCGAGGCATTGGACACTTGGTGGCTGACGTCGGCCATCTGCCCGGACGCGCCGGCCAGATGGGTGGCGTGACCCTGCGCCTCCTGCACCAGCCGGCGCACGGTGCCGACCAGCGAGGCCAGCGACTCGCCGACGCTGCCGAGCTCGTTGCGGCCAAAGTCCGGCAAGGCCAGGTTCAAATCGCAGGTTTGCGCCAGCTGCTGCGCGGAATCGCGCATCTGCAGCAGCGGAATGCGGATGGAGCGGATGATGTACCAGGACACCACCAGGCTGGCCAGCAGGCCAATCACCACCGTGCTCAGCAACTGACTGCGCACCGCGTCGGCGGACGCATCGATCTGGCTGCGCAACTGCGCCACCGCATCGGAACCGCCTTTTGCCAGCTTGGCGCTCACATCCTCCATCTGGTGGATGCTGCTCTTGTACTGGTTGAACGCGCTATTGGCATCACTGGTGCTGGCGATCTCATGCTTGTCGATCTTGCCGGCCACCGCCTTGAAACCATCGGCATAGCTGTTGAGCAGGCCGTCCAGCGCGCTCAGTTGCTGGGTGGAATCACCGTTGAGCGGATGAGTGCCGGCATTCTTGATCGCCGCGTGCGCGCCATCCAGCGTCTTGCTCCATTTCTCGCTGTACTCCGCGCGCTTGGCGTTGTCGGCCAGATTAATGAAATAGTCCTTCTCGAAGCGCCGCAAGTTGCCCATGTGCTGCTGCAGCTCCACCACATCGCGGTAGAAGGCCAACTCATGGGTGCTGACAGCCTCCACCCGGCTGGAAATACTGCCCAGGCCAATGAAGGCCAGCATTCCAGTCACCAACAGCGCGACCAGCAATAAGGCGAAACCCAGGGTAATCCGGGCCGCAATCGTCATGTTCCGCATTTATACACTCCCCAACCAAACTATGTTTTTTTTGGATTCCCGCCGATTCAAGTTCGCGGTTTCGCGGCGATTGTAAACCAAGCCGTTTGCGGCGTTCGCCGCATGACTACGGCAAGTTTCACAGTCTGCCTACCGCATGCGCGATGGACGCAAAAAAAGCCGTCAGCATGAGCTGACGGCTTCCTTTTGGCTGCGCGCGAGGTCTACTGCGGCTGACGCGACAACTTGAAGGTTCTGGCAAAGCCCAATACACAGACGAAGAATAGTCCGCTCAAAAAGATTTCGCCCCATGCAAGTTGTTGCGACAGGCCGCGATCGGCCCAACCGCGCATCACACCCTCGGTGAAATAGGCCAGGATGAACATGCTGGCCCATTGGTAGGTGTACAGACGCTGGCTCAGGATGCCGCGCAGCGGCAACAGCAGCACCGCCGCCTTCAGCGCCAGCAAGGAACCGCCTGGACGCAGCGGCGCCAGCCACAACTCCCAGGCCAGGCACAGCAGGATCAGCGCGATCAGCGAAGCCGCCGCGCCATAATGCCAAACATTGCGGCTCATGGCCGGTCCTCCAACATCGCGCGTTCCTTCTTGCGGCCCAGGAACACCGCCATGAAAATGCCCACCTCGTACAGCAACCACAACGGCACCGCCAGCAGCGTCTGCGACAACACGTCCGGCGGAGTGACGATGGCGGCGACGACGAAGGCGCCGACGATCACATAGGGCCGCCCCTGACGCAGCTTGTCCACCGATACCACGCCCATGCGCACCAGCAGGATCACCACCACCGGCACCTCGAAGGTGACGCCGAAGGCGAGGAACATGCCGAGCACGAAGGATAGGTATTTATCGATATCGGTCATCATGCTGACCCCGACCGGCGTCACCGCCGACATGAAGCCGAACACCACCGGGAACACCAGGAAGTAGGCGAAAGCCATGCCGGTGAGGAACAGCAACAGGCTGGCCACCACCAGGGGCAGCACCAAACGCTTCTCGTGATGGTAGAGCCCGGGCGCGACGAAGGCCCAGATCTGGTACAGGGTATTGGGCAGCGAGATCAGGAAAGCCACCAGCATGGTCACCTTGACCGGCACGAAGAACGGCGCGGTGACATCGGTGGCTATCATGTTGGCGCCTTGCGGCAACGCGTCCAGCAAGGGCTTGGCCAATAAATGGTAGATATCGCCCGACCAGTGGAACAGGCCGAGAAACACCAGCGCGACGCCGAGCAGCGCCCGCACCAGGCGGGTGCGCAGCTCGATCAAATGCGCGAGCAAGGGTTGTTCATTCATTCGCGGGGGTTTCCAATGGAGTCAGGTTGGCGTGGCTGGCCGCCCGGCCTGCCGGGCGGGCTCAATGCGCCGCCGGCGGCTCGGCCGGCTGCGCCGCCGCGGAAGCGGCGGGCTTGGCCGGCGGGATATCGTCGAACAGATCCAGTTGGTTCTCGTCCTTGGCCGGCGCGGCCTCGGCCTGCTCCGGCGGCGGGTCCAGCAAATCCGGCTGCAAACCGCCATGGATGGCGTTGGCCGCTTCCTCCACCGGCGCGCGCGCCTCGTCCGCCAGCGAACGCAGTTCGGCGCTGTTCTGCTCCATCGCCTCGCGCACGCCCCGCACTTCGGCGTCGATCTGGCCTTTGAACGAGTGCGCCGCGTCCTCGATATCCTGACGCAGCTCGTTCAAGCCGGTCAGATTGGCCTGCTGCTGGATGTCCGCCTTCACCGTGGCCACGAAGCGCTGCGCGCGGCCTACCAGCGCACCCAAGGTGCGCGCCACCGTCGGCAAGCGCTCCGGCCCCAATACCACCAGGGCCACCACGCCTATCAACAGGATTTCGCCAAAGCTGATTTCAAACACGCTAGAGCCGCCCGCGCCTTATTTCTTGTCGGCGTCGCCGTCGATGATGCGGCCGGTTTCAGCCGGCTTGTCCTTGGCGGCCTTGTCGTTCTCGCCGTTCATGCCTTCCTTGAAGCCCTTGACCGCGCCGCCCAGATCTTCACCGATATTGCGCAGTTTCTTGGTGCCGAACACCAGCACCACGATCAGCAGAACCACCAACCAGTGCCAGATGCTGAAAGAACCCATGATTCACTTCCTTATCAAATCGAATTAGTACGCGGAGGCCGCCCGGCCTCCCGCTGCGGCCGCGTGGGCCAATCAGTTCTTGTGGCCGAACACATGCACGTGCAGGTGGAACACTTCCTGCCCGCCGCCGCGGCCGGTATTGATGCCGGTCTTGAAGCCGCCCTCCAGGCCCTGCTCGCGCGCCAGCTTGGGTGCCAGCGTCAGCATCTTGCCCAGCACCGCCTCGTGCTCGGGGCCGCAATGGGCCAGCGAATCCACGTGCTGCTTGGGAATCAGCATGAAATGCACCGGGGCGATTGGACGGATGTCGTGGAAGGCCAGCACATCGTCGTCTTCGTAGATTTTATTGGCCGGAATCTGCCCGGCCACGATTTTGCAGAAGATGCAGTCTGTCATTATTGTCGGCTCTCGCTCAATCTTAAGGGGTGGGCGCGCGGGAGGCTTTTTCGTCCAGGCCGGAAATGCCTTCGCGCCGTTTCAACTCCATCAGCACGTCTTCTGGTCGCAGGCCATGGTAGGTCAGCAACACCATGCTGTGAAACCACAGATCGGCCACTTCGCGCACCAGGTGCAGCTTGTCCTTGTCCTTGGAGGCCATCAGCGTTTCCGCCGCCTCTTCCGCCACTTTCTTCAAAATGGCGTCCTCGCCCTTGTGAAACAGGGAGGCCACGTAGGAAGACTGCGAACTGGCCTCGCGCCGCGCTTCCAGCGTATCCGCTATGGTTTTCAGCACATCCTGGCTCATGTCTCTCCTCCTTTAACGCCGCAACCCCGGCAAGTATATGTCGTTCCGATGGCAAAACGATAACAATCGCCTCGCCGGCTGCCATTCTAACGGCCAGCCGCCGCAAGGCGTTGACCGCGCGCAAGTCAGCCCTTGCCGTAGATGGCGTCCGGATCCTTCAATACCGCGTCCACCACTTCCCAGTCCTGCCGCGCCGGGTCGAAGCGACGATAGAAGCAGCTTTCGCGACCGGTATGGCAGGCGATGCCGCCGGCCTGCTCGATCTGCATCACCACCACGTCGCCGTCGCAATCCAGCCGCAGCTCCTTGACGCTTTGCAGATGGCCGGAATCCTCGCCCTTCTTCCACAGCTTGCCACGCGAGCGGCTCCAGTAATGGGCCACGCCGGTTTCGGCGGTCAGTTCCAGGCTTTCCCGGTTCATCCACGCCACCATCAGCACCCGGCCGCTGGCGGCGTCCTGGGCAATCGCGGTGACCAGGCCCTGGCCATCCCATTTGACTTCATCCAACCAATTCATGGTTCACCTTTAGAAGGCCGCGCGCCTTGGCTATGAGTGGCGGCGCGGCAAATGATTCAGCGCGGCGCCCGCTTCGCCTCAAATTAAGACGCCGGCAAGAGTGTCGATCGGAAGGCGCTCACAGCCGCACTTCGATGCCGGCGTTCCGCATTGCCTGTTTGGCCTCGCCCACGGTGTGTTCGCCAAAATGGAAAATGCTGGCGGCCAGCACCGCGTCGGCCTTGCCCAGCTTGACGCCGTCCACCAGGTGCTGCAGCGTGCCGACGCCGCCGGAGGCGATCACCGGAATCTCCACCGCTTCCGACACCGCGCGCGTCAGCTCCAGATTGAAACCTATCTTGGTGCCGTCCCGATCCATGCTGGTCAGCAGGATTTCGCCGGCGCCCAGTTGCTGCATTTTGCGCGCCCACTCCACCGCATCGATGCCGGTGCGGTTGCGACCGCCGTGGGTGAACACTTCCCAGCGATCGTTTTCCGGCGTCACCGCCTTGGCGTCCACCGCCACCACGATGCACTGGTTGCCGAAGCGATCCGCCGCGTCGCTCACCAGCTGTGGATTGCTCACCGCCGCGGTATTGATGCTGACCTTGTCCGCGCCGGCGCTGAGCAGGCGGCGGATGTCCGCCACTTCCCGCACGCCGCCGCCCACGGTCAGCGGAATGAATACCTGTTCCGCCACCGACTCGATCACATGCAGGATGATGTCGCGCTGGTCCGAGCTGGCGGTGATGTCGAGAAAGGTCAATTCGTCCGCGCCCTGCTCGTTGTAGCGGCGGGCGATTTCAATCGGATCGCCAGCATCGCGTAAACCCAGGAAGTTGACGCCTTTGACGACGCGACCCGCGGTCACGTCCAGACAGGGGATGATGCGTTTGGCAAGCATATGGGGTCCGGCAAACGGCCAACCGGCCCGAACAGTGCGTACGGGCCGGCGGCTTGATGAGTCAGAAACAGGCTATCAGTCCGACAGCTCGTCGGCCAGCGTCTGCGCGGCGGCGAAATCGATGCTGCCCTCGTAGATCGCGCGGCCGGTGATGGCGCCTTCAATCCCCTCGTCCTCCACCGCGCACAAGGCGCGGATGTCGTCGAGATTGCTGAGGCCGCCGGAGGCGATCACCGGGATGGTCAAGGCCTGCGCCAGCTTGACGGTGGCGTCGATATTGACGCCGTTCATCATGCCGTCGCGGCCGATGTCGGTGTAGATCACCGAGTTGACGCCGTAGTCCTGGAAGCGCTTGGCCAGATCGGTCACGTGGTGGTTGGTGATCTTGGCCCAGCCGTCTATCGCCACCATGCCGTCCTTGGCGTCCAGGCCGACGATGACCTGGCCGGGAAAGGCGTCGCAGGCATCGTGCAGAAAGCCCGGCGTCTTGACCGCGGCGGTGCCGATAATCACGTAGGACAGGCCCATGTCCAGGTATTTCTCAATGGTGTCCAGATCACGGATGCCGCCGCCCAGTTGCACGGGGATTTCATTGCCGACCTCGCCCAGAATGTCGCGGATCACCGCCAGATTCTTGGGCTTGCCGGCGAAAGCGCCGTTGAGATCGACCAGATGCAGGCGCCGGGCGCCTTGATCGCGCCAATGGGCGGCGACTTGCACGGGGTCGTCGGAGAAAACGGTGGCATCGTCCATCACGCCCTGTTTCAGGCGTACGCATTGACCGTCTTTCAGGTCTATCGCGGGTATGAGCAGCATGGTGCTAAATCAAACGTGAGTTAAACACTGCCATCCCAGGCCAGGAAGTTCTTCATCATCTGAAGGCCGGCCCGGTGGCTCTTTTCGGTGTGGAACTGGCTTGCGAAGATGTTCCCACGACCGACAATACATGAAAACCGCTCTGGATATTCACTTTCCGCCAGCGTCAGGCCCGCATCGGCCGGCGCGAAGTGGTAACTATGCACAAAATAGAAACGCTCGCCGTCGGCGATGCCGGCGAACAAGGGATGGACCGCAGTTTGGAACACCTGGTTCCAGCCCATGTGCGGCACTTTCAGCCGTTCGCCCTCGGCGTCGCGCAATCCGGCGGCAAAGCGCGCCACCTTGCCGGGAAACAGGCCCAGGCCTTGGGTCGGCCCCTCCTCGCTTTCCTCGAACAATAGCTGCGCACCGACGCAGATGCCAAAAAACGGCTTGTTCTTGGTGCTTTCCCTTATCGCCTCGGCCAGCCCGTGCTGGTTCAGCTCGCGCATGCAGTCCGGCATCGCGCCCTGGCCGGGAAAAATCACCTTGTCGGCCTTGAGCACGGCCTCCGGCGCGCTGGTGAGAAAGATCTCCGCGCCGATATCGTTGACCGCCTGCGCCGACTTGAGCACCGAATGCAGATTGCCCATGCCGTAATCCACTACTGCAACTTTCATCGCCATCCTACAAGTTCGCTTCGGGGGTGGCAGGGCTCCAGCCGAATCCGGAGCCCTGGGGAAAAAACGGCGCGACCGGCTTATGCGCTCAGCGTGCCCTTGGTCGACGGCGTCTGTCCGGCCATGCGCTCGTCCACCTCACAGGCCATGCGCAAGGCGCGGCCGAAGGCCTTGAAGATGGTCTCGGCCTGGTGATGGCTGTTGACCCCGCGCAGATTGTCTATATGCAGCGTGACCATGCTGTGATTGACGAAGCCATGGAAGAACTCGGAAAACAGGTCGACATCGAACTGGCCGATGCTGGCGCGAGTGTATTCAACCTTGTATACCAGGCCGGGGCGGCCGGACAGATCGATCACCACCCGGCTCAAGGCCTCGTCCAGCGGCACGTAGGCGTGGCCATAGCGGCGGATGCCCTTCTTGTCGCCTATCGCCTTGGCGAAGGCCTGCCCCAGGGTGATGCCGATGTCCTCCACCGTGTGGTGGGCGTCGATGTGCAGATCGCCGTGGGCGACCACGTCCAGATCGATCAAGCCGTGGCGGGCGATCTGATCCATCATGTGATCGAGAAAGGGCACGCCGGTTTCAAAGCGGCCCACGCCGGTGCCGTCCAGGTTCAGGCTGACGGTGATCTGGGTTTCCAGGGTATTGCGGGTAACGGTTGCAGTTCTCATGGCTCAGGCGAAGTAAGCGTCCAGGGCCGCCAACATGGCGTCGTTTTCCTGCGGCGCGCCCACGGTCAGGCGCAGGCATTGCGCCAGCAGCGGATGGCTGCCGTGCAATTGCTTGATCAGGATGCCGCTGGCCTTGAAATGCTGATACAAGGCCGGCGCGTCCGGCACCCGGATGGTGATGAAATTGGCTTCCGACGGGAAAGCCTCGATGGCGGCGTGACGCGCCAGGCCGGCGGCCAATCGGCCGCGTTCCTCGCACAGCTCCGCCGCCTGGCGGTTGAACACCTCGATATGGCGCAGCGAGAAACGCGCGGCGGCCTGGGTCAACACATTGACGTTGTACGGCGGCCGCACCTTGTCCAGCTCCTGGATCCAGGCGGCGGGGCCGGCGGCATAGCCCAGGCGGATGCCGGCCAGGCCCAGCTTGGACAGCGTGCGCATCACGATCAGATTGTCGCGCAGGCCGGCCAGGTTCATGAAGCTGTCGCTGGCGAAGGCCTGGTAAGCCTCGTCCACCACCACCAGGCCGGGCGCGGCCTCGCAGATGGCTTCGACCTCGGCGCGGGCGAAGCGCGGGCCGGTCGGGTTGTTGGGGTAGGACACGAACACCACCGCCGGCTGATGCTCGGCGATGGCCGCCAGCGTCGCCGGCAGGTCCAGGCTGAAATCGGAACGCAACGGCACGCCGACATAGTCTAGGCCGGAGAACAGCGCGTTCATCTTGTACATCACGAAGGACGGTTCCAGCGCCAGCAGCTTGGCGCCGGGACGGGCCAGCGCTTGCGCCACCAGGGTGATCAGCTCGTCGGAGCCGTTGCCCAGCAGCACCTCGGCCGGCTCGGGTATGGCAAACGCCTGCTTCAGCTGGGCTTTCAGCGTGCCGCCGGACGGGTCCGGGTAACGGTTGACGGCGACATCGGCCAGGGTCCGCGCCAGTTCCTGGCGCAGTTCGGCCGGCAAGGGCCACGGATTCTCCATGGCGTCGAGCTTGATGTAGCCATCTGCGGAGGCTACCGGGTAGGCGCTGATGGCGGCGATCTCATCGCGCACCAATTGTCGGACGGACTTTTTCATGATCTTGCAATACGGCCTTGCGGCCAACAAGAGCCCCGCTGACGAGGCCGCGTTATCGGAAACGGCGAAAAGCTATAGTAGCTGGTTCATTCGCTTTCAGCTACTCGAGCCAATGCGCCCGTTGTTGCAGCCGCGCGGGCAGTTCCACTCCGTCGCGCGCCAGCGCGCTGCGGCTGAAAACATAGCGCCCTTCCGACGGCGTCACCGGGAACAGGCTGGCGACCGGCTGCTGCTGAAACAACACCTGCTCGGCCATCTTGGCCGCCTCCCTGCCTTGCTCGTAGCCCGACAGCACCAGGCCGCCGGCGGCCTTGTCCTTGCCCACGGCGAAATCCCAGAACGCGAACAAGGGCAGACGGGCATGGGCGGCGGTCCAGCGCAGCACCTCGTCTCCCGGCACCACCTTGCCGTCGGCGCCGCGCAAGGTGAAATAGAGCCCCACCCAGATCGCCTGGTAACGACCAGCCGCGCCCTGCACCCGCCGTTGCCATTCGGCGTAGGAACCGGTCAAGGCCAGATCGACGTGGATATTGGCCAGCAGCATGCTGTCGCGGCCGACGAAGGTTTCGTCGCGGATGATGCGCGAGGTGAGGTCGTCATCGAACAGCACCAGCGCGCTGCGCAGCCCTTTGACGGCTTTGCCCAGCTCGAAGACGCTGCGCAGGATCAGCGGCCGTTCCAGCACGCCACTGACGCGAGGCGCCGCGCCCGGGAAATAATTGCGCGGATTGTTGTTGATGCCCAGATAGATCACCGGCACGCCTTGCTGCGCCAGCTTGCTGCCCACTCTCTGTAACGCGGCGTCGTCGCCGACGATGACAAGGTCCGGCCTTATTTTCGCCGCCATCGCCAGCGCCTCGTCGGCGCGCGCCTGGTGCTGGGCCGGCGGCAGGCGCTTGGTGTCCATCGCGTAATAACTCAGTTGCGTCCGCTTGCCCAGGCGCTCCTGTATCGCCCGGCGGTAATCCTGATCCCAGGGGTAATCGCTGTGATAGCTTTCGACGACAAACACGCGCGGCTGCGCCCAGCAGGCAGCGGACATGAAAACGGCCAGACAGAGTCCGGCCGCGATACGTGGCAGGCTGAGCATCGCATTCTCCGGTTATCTTCCCAGCTTAAGCGATACGACCGCGCTTTGCTCCCTAGGCTAGGCGTCCAGCCGCAACTCGGCCGCGCGCGCGTGCGCGCTCAGGCCTTCACCATGGGCCAACAGGCTGGCGACCTGGCCCAGCGACTGCGCGCCGGCCTGGGACACCCGGATCAGGCTGCTGCGCTTCTGGAAATCATAGACGCCCAACGGGCTGGCGAAGCGCGCGGTGCGGCTGGTGGGCAGCACATGATTGGGGCCGGCGCAGTAGTCGCCCAGGCTTTCCGAAGTGAAGCGTCCCATGAAGATGGCGCCGGCGTGACGGATCAGCGGCAGCAATTCGTCCGGGTTCGCCACCGACAGCTCCAGATGCTCGGGCGCGATGTAGTTGGCGATCTCGCAGGCTTCGGCCAGGTCACCAACCTGGATCAGCGCGCCGCGATTGCCGAGGCTGGCCTCGATGATGGCGCGACGCGGCATCTGCGGCAGCAGCTTGGCGATGCTGGCCTCGACCTCGGCGATATAGTCCGCCGATGGGCACAACAAGATGGCCTGGGCGATTTCATCGTGCTCCGCCTGGCTGAACAGGTCCATCGCCACCCAATCCGGCGGGGTGTCGCCGTCGCAGATCACCAGGATCTCGGACGGACCAGCCACCATGTCGATACCGACCACGCCGAACACGCGGCGCTTGGCCGCGGCGACATAGGCATTGCCCGGCCCAGTGATTTTATCGACCTGGGGCACGGTCTCGGTGCCGTAGGCCAGCGCCGCCACCGCTTGCGCGCCGCCACAGGTGAACACCTTGTCCACGCCGGCGATGTAGGCGGCGGCCAGCACCAGATCGTTGCGCTCGCCGTCCGGCGTCGGCACCACCATGATGATTTCGCCGACGCCGGCCACCTTGGCCGGCATCGCGTTCATCAACACCGAGCTGGGATAGGCGGCCTTGCCGCCCGGCACATAGATGCCGACGCGGTCCAGCGGCGTCACTTGCTGGCCCAGCAGGGTACCGTCCTCGTCCTGGTAGCTCCAGGAATGCGCCAACTGCTTTTCGTGATAGCGGCGCACCCGCTCCGCGGCGGTGCTCAGCGCGTGGCGCACCGGGTCGCTCAGCCGGTGGAAGGCGGCTTCCAGTTGCCCCCGCGACAGCGTCAAGTCGGCCATGGACGCGGCGCGCATGCGGTCGAATCGGTTGGTGTAATCGATCACCGCGGCGTCGCCGCGCGCCTTGACGTCGTCGCAGATGGCGGCGACGGCAGCGTCGACAGCCGGGTCCTGCGCGGTTTCAAAGGCCAGCAGCGCCTGCAGGCGGACGGTGAAATCGGCTTGGGAGGAGGACAGTTTCAGCATGGGGACAGACCTCAGGCCGGCACGGCGCCGGCGAATGCGTCCAGCACCGGCTGGATCACGTCGTGTTTGAGCTTGAGCGCGGCCTGGTTGACCACCAGCCGCGAACTGATGTCGACGATGTGCTCGACCGCGCACAGATCATTGGCGCGCAGCGTGCCACCGGTGGACACCAGGTCGACAATGGCGTCGGCCAGGCCGACCAGCGGCGCCAGTTCCATCGAGCCGTAGAGCTTGATGATATCGACGTGCACGCCCTTGCGGGCGAAGTGTTCGCGCGCGATCTGCGGGTACTTGGTGGCGATCTTCAAGCGCGCGCCGCGGCGCACCGCTGCCTCGTAGTCAAAGCCATTCTGCACCGCCACCATCATCTTGCACTTGGCGATATTCAGATCCAGCGGTTGGTACAGGCCGGCGCCGCCGTGCTCGATCAGCACGTCGCGGCCGGCGATGCCCAGATCGGCCGCGCCGTACTGGACATAGGTCGGCACATCGGATGCGCGCACGATCACCAGTTGCACGCCCGGATGGTTGGTGCCGATGATCAGCTTGCGCGAGGCTTCGGGGTCCTCCGCCGGAATGATGCCGGCGGCGGCCAGCAGAGGCAGGGTTTCTTCAAAGATGCGCCCTTTGGACAGGGCAATAGTCAGCTTCATGGTGTCTTGCGGCAAGAATGAAAATCGGAATGAAAACAGAGCTTAGGCGTCGGGCTAGCCCACCAGCGCGCGGCGTTCGCGCTCCAGCAGGCCGACATAGCGCTGGATCTGCGTTTCCAGCGCCGGGGTTAGCCCCAGGTAGGAGCAGCCGATGCGCACCGCCTCGTTGCCGTTGCGCAGCTTGGCGGCCAGCCTATGCCTGACCTCCAGGCCGAGATGCAATGCGCCCAGCGGTTTCAGGTCCAGCGTGCAGCGCTGGTATTGCTGGCCGATCTCGAAGCCGGGCGTGCCGGCCTGCGGCAGCCACATGCTGACGCCGCCCAGGCTGATGTCGAATAGGATCAGGTCCGCCGGTTTGTGCGGATAATCGGCCACATGGCAGATCACCGGGTTGGCCACCGGCGTCTGGATGCGGAAAAACTCGCGGCGCTGCAGCTTGATCACTTGCTCGGGCAGGTCGGCCTGGAACGCCGGCTGGCCGTCCCAGTCTATGCGCCGCACCTGGCCGGTGACGAACTGGGTCTTGACCCCTTCCGGCGAACAGACGAAGACGTTGCGCTCGCTGGCCAGCAAGTGTTCATTGGTCTCCGGGTCCGCGCCCCAGTCGAACACCAGGGTGCCGGCCTTGTGGTCCACTTCCAGGAAACGGGTCAGGATGAAGGTTTTTCCCTTATTGGAAAACACCGTCACCATGTGGCCGTTCTTGGCGATGCCAGCCAGATGATGGGCGATCTCCACCGACGTGGACAGCGTGTATTTGGCGAGGTCCAACGATGGCTGCGAGCCGGATGTTGCGCCAGCGTTATGGTCGTTGCTCACTTTGATCCGACTTTCATGTCTGCGTCAGTTTCCGATAGCCCAAGTTTAGCGTAACAACTGGCCAATATCATGAGCCAAGCTCGCCGACGGCGTGCCATAGGCCTCAAACACCCGCAAGCGGCCCTTCTTGTCCAGCAAATAGGAGCCGGCGCTGTGATCCACGCTATAGCCGCCGCCCGGCTGGCTGACGCGCTGGGCAACGATCTTGTACTGGTTCTTGATTTGCTCCACCTCGCCGGCCGTGCCGGTCAGGCCGACGAAGCTGCGATTGAAATGCGGCACATAGCCGGCCAGCACCTGCGGCGTATCGCGCTCGGGATCGATGCTGACGAACAGCACCTGCACCTCGCCGGCCTTATCGCCCAACTGCTTCACCGCGGCCGCGTATTCCAGCATGGTGGTCGGGCACACGTCCGGGCAATGGGTGTAGCCGAAGAACAGCGCCACCACCTTGCCCTGGTACTGGGACAGGCTACGGCGCTGGCCTTGGTGATCGGTCAAGGTGAAATCGCCGCCGATGGACGCGCCGGCGACATCGGTGCCTTTCAGGTCCAGTTTGGGTTCTTCCGGCGAGCAGGCGGCCAGCCACAGCGGCAGCAGCAGCCAGCCGGCGAGTTTTATCAATTTGCGCATCAGGAAACGGGTATCAGCCAGTAATGGTCTATCAGCAGAGCCGCGAATAGCCAGGTCAGATACCAGATCGACCAAGCAAACGTGCGGCGGGCCAAAGCGTCAGCATACTGACGATGCAGGCGCACGGCAAGAAACACCAGCCGCGCGTCCAGGGCCAGCGCCGCCAGCAGATAGAACCAGCCCGACATCCCCATCGCCACCGGCAGCAAGGTCACCGCCGACAGCAGCAGCGAGTACAGCAGAATCGACAGCGTGGTGAAGCGCTGGCCGTGAGTCACCGGCAGCATGGGCAGGCCAGCGCGGGCATAGTCGTCGCGGCGGTACAGCGCCAGCGCCCAGAAATGCGGCGGCGTCCACGCGTAGATGATCAGGAACAGCACCAGCGCGAACGCGTGCACCTCGCCGGTCATCGCCGCCCAGCCCAACACCGGCGGCATCGCGCCGCTGGCGCCGCCGATCACGATGTTCTGCGGCGTATTGGGCTTGAGCAGCAGGGTGTAGACGATGGCGTAGCCGACGAAGGTCGCCAGCGTCAGCCAGGCGGTCAGCGCATTGACCAGGCCTGCCAGCAAGGCCATGCCGATGCCGCCGGCGGTCAGCGCGATGACCAGGGTTTCGCCGACGCCGGCTTCGCCGCGCGCGGTGGCACGCCAGGCGGTGCGACGCATATTGACGTCCACCGAGCGCTCCACCAGGCAATTGATCATCGCCGCCGCGCCAGCCACCAGCGCGATGCCGGCGGTGGCCGGCAGCAAGCGCGCCGGGTCCGGCCAGCCCGGCCCCGCCAGAAACATGCCGATCACCGCGCAAAACACGATCAGCCCCACCACCCTGGGCTTGGCCAGCAGCAGCAGGGCCAGCGCATGCTGGCGCGCCTGCCTAAGCTCTATTGCGTCCATGCTTTCCCCTTTGCCATCCGGCGTTCAAACCCATTCGCGGCCATCCTTGGCCGCGCGCAGCAACGGCTGCTCCACCGCCCGCGCCTGCCGTGCCAGCGGGCGCAGCCGCCAGGCCAGCAAGCTGCTGAGCAGCAATAAACAAGCGGCGCCGGCATTGTGCAGCACCGCCACCGGCAAGGGCAGCGCCAGCAACACATTGGCGATGCCCAGCCCGATCTGCAGCGACAGCGCCGCCAGCAAGCAACACAGGTGGCCGCGCAGCGCCGGCAGCCGCCAGCCGGCGCGCACCACGCTCAGGCACAGCGCGGCCACCAACAGGGCCCCCAGCCGGTGCAGCCAGTGGATGGCCACCAGATTGCCCACTGCCAGCGGACTGCCGTCAGGTGCTTCGCCCAGCGCGCGGAATAGATGGAAAGCGTGTTCGAAGCGCATCTGCGGCCACCATTCGCCATTGCAGGCGGGAAAACCCTGACAGGCCAGCGCCGCGTAATTGGTGGACACCCAGCCGCCCAGAGCCAGCTGCAATGCCACCGCCAACGCCAGCGCGCGCGCCAGCCAGGCCAGCGGCGCCGGCGCGGCCAAAGGCGGCAGCCGCGGCGACAGCGCCAGCCAGGCCAGCAACAGCAGCACCGATGCGCCGCCCAATAGATGCAGGGTGACGATGGCCGGTTTCAGCAGCAAGGTCACCGTCCACATGCCCAGCAAGCCCTGCAGCAACACCACCGCCAACAAGGCGCCGGCCGCGCGGCGATGGTATTTGCGCCGCCACGCCTGCCAGCCGATGGCGACGATCAGCAAACCCAGCGCGCCGGCCAGGTAGCGATGCCCCATTTCCCGCCAGGCCTTGCCCAGGCTGACCGGTCCGTCAGGGTTCTGTGCGTGCTGCTGCAGGATTTCAGCGGCGGCGTGGTGCGGAGAAATCTGGCCGTAACATCCCGGCCAGTCCGGGCAGCCCAGCCCGGCGTCGGACAGGCGCACATAGGCGCCGAAAGGCACGACCACGCATGCCAGGATGAATGCCAGCCAGATCAGTCGCCTCATGCTGCGCTCCCCTTGTCGAGCGGCCAACAAACTGCGAATGTCGCGAACCGCGCGTGCGCCGCGACAGAATGGACTCAACCGATGCCGTTATTGGTTTTCAGCACCCGGCCGATTTCCTGTATCACTTTCTTGGGGTCGGCGGCATCGGGGTAGAACAAGACCTGGTTGCCCAGCGGGTCCACCAGGTAATAGCCGCCATCGTCGACGTCCGTCTGCACGGTTTGCACGATGTGGGTGGCGTCCACATCCTCGTGCAGCGCCTGGTCCTGCCAACCCAGCCGGGTCAGCCGGCCGGCGGCCTCGCCCTGCGCGATCTGGATCTGGCGCATCGCGAAAAAGCGCTGCTGGCAGCGCGCCTGGCAGCCCGGCTCTATCCTGGCCGCCAGCACCCATTTGCCGCGCGGCCAGCCTTGCGCGCCGGTCAGCACGAACGGCCGGGTCGGCAGCAACTGACCGTAGCTCTTGCCACCCTGCGGCGGCATCAGCCGGTACACCGCCCAGGAGGCCAGCACCGGCGCCAGGCAGATCGCCGCCATCAACAACAGCTTCAGCCGGCCGCGACGCGCCGTCGGCGACACCTCCACCTGCGTCATTGGGAACGCCTCCTCAGTGAATACAAGGACAAGAGCAGCAGCAGGCCCAGCAATAGCCATTGCGCCGCATAGGCGTAATGGCGTTCCGGCATGAACTCCGGCAGCACCGGCCAATGCCGCAGCGGATCCTGCGAATGCTCCAATACCACCACGCCCTGATGCCAGGGACCGGAGTAGCGCTGGCGCAGCGCGGTCATATCGATGGAATCGACTCGCCCCTGGATGCCGGCCACCGCGCCGGGCAGCACGAAATGGCGCGGCAAGGGCATCCAATGGCCGCGCAAGGTCAGCGCCTGCGGGTCGATGGCGGGCAGCGTCACGCCGTCGGCCAGCCAGCCCAGGTCCACCAGGGCCATCGCGCCGTCGCTGAGCCGCCATGGCTGCAATACCCGCCGCCCCTTGACCTCGCCCAGATAGCTGTTTTCCAGCTGCAGCACCGGTCCGGCCGGATGCGCGTCCGGCAGCGCCACCCGGGTGAACTCCGGCTGCGGGCTGGCCTCGCGGTAGAGCAGGCTGACCGGTTGCACGCCGATGGCGCTGGTCAGCGAGCGCAGCAACTCGGCCTTTTCCTGCGCGCGCTGCCATTGCCATGCCGCCAACAGGAAGGGCAGCAAGGCCATGAGCAATAAACACAGCCAAGCCAAGCGTTTGCCGCTAGACTTTAAAGCTGAAGACTGACGATCCAATCGACCGGGGGATTGCGCGATGAAATTTGTCATCCTGTTCTTGCTCGCCTGCATCTTGCTCGCTCTGTTCTGGGGTCTGACCGGCTTGCTGAAGTCCGATCAGGGCTCTCAACGTCTGGTTCGTTCCCTCACTCTGCGCATAGGCCTGTCCATCGGCCTGTTCCTGCTCTTGCTGCTGGGCGCGCTGTTTGGTTGGTGGCGTCCTCACCAAGCTTAGCCGAAGCGGCCGCCCCCGTCCGGCGGCGGCCCCTGGCCTTTGGTTCTGCCGCCGCGCGGCAGATAGCTAAGCTGTCTCTCACAACCAGTAGACGAAAACGAACAGCAACAGCCACACCACGTCGACGAAGTGCCAATACCAAGCCGCCGCCTCGAAGGCGAAATGGTGCTGGCCGTCAAAATGTCCGCGCATCACCCGCAGCCAGACCACGCCCAGGATGATGGTGCCCAGCAGCACATGCAGGCCGTGGAAGCCGGTCAGCATGAAGAAGGTCATGCCGTAGGCGCCCGAGGCCAGGGTCAGGTTCAGCTCCGACATCGCATGGCCGTATTCGAACAGTTGCAGGCACAGGAACAAGCTACCCAGCAGCACGGTCAACAGCAGGCCCAGCTTCAACTGCTGCCGCTTGCCCTGCAGCAATGCCCAATGCGCCCAGGTCACCATCGCGCCGGAACTCAGCAGGATCAAGGTATTCAAGGCCGGCAGGCCCCAGGCGCCCATCGCCTGGTAGGGTTTGGTGATGCCGGGCCCGGTGGCCAGCGGCCAGGAGGGGTCGAAGTCCGGGTACAGTATCTTGTAGTCCATTTCGCCCAAGGTCGGCACCGATACCACCCGCACCCAGTACAAGGCGCCGAAAAAGGCACCGAAGAACATCACTTCCGAGAAGATGAACCAGCCCATGCCCCAGCGGAAGGACATGTCCTCCTTGCCTTGGTAATCGCCATGCCGGCTTTCGCGGATCACATCGCCGAACCAGCCGAACAGCATATAGATCAAGATCAGCGCGCCCACGCCCAGCGATAGCTTGCCCAGCGGCTGGCCATTGACGGCGAAAGCCGCGCCCAATCCCAGGCAAAACAACGCCACCGCGCCCACCGCCGGCCAGCGCGATGGCTGTGGCACGAAATAATGCGTCTGCTCCTGCTCATTCGCTGTCGTCATTGCGTTCTCCCCGCACACCGATTAGGACGTGGCCAGCCGCACCACCAATAGCAACACTCCAATAAAAGTGGCCGCCAACAACAGCGCGGTCAATATCAGCTGCAGCGGCGACAGCTTGCTGTCCTCGCGCGCGTCCGCCTTGCGGCGCACGCCGAAAAAGGCGGACAGCACCGCCAACACTCCTTGCCATGCCCTCATGAACCGGCTCCCGCGTTGCCCGGCACATCGAATACGGTATAGGCCAGCGTGATGCTGTCTATCGAGGCCGGCAAACGCTTGTCTACGACGAATACCACCGGAAAACGCCGGGTTTCGCCCGGCGCGAACGCCTGTTGGCGGAAGCAGAAGCATTCCAGCTTCTTCACATACTCAGCCGCCGCCGCCGGCAGGTAACGCGGAATCGCCTGCCCCACAACCCGCTGGCCGCTGGCATTGGTGATTTCATATTCCACCTGCACGAACTGGCCGGGCTTCACCTTGAGCCGAGTCTGCAAGGGCCGCACCTGCCACGGCAGGCCGGCCTGCACCGTGGCATCGAAAGTCATTTCCACATCGTGCGCCGCCGCCGTGGCCGGCGCGGACTCGTCCAGGCTATCGGCCTTGACCACGTTATTGAGACCGGTGACTTCGCACACCACGCGGTATAGCGGGATCAGCCCCCAGGCGAAGACGAACATCAGCAGCGCCACCACCGCCAGCTTCTTCATCAGCTGGCGGTTGCTGCGGCTCTGTTTGGCGGCGGCTTCCATCGCATCGGTCTCAGTGGTGCTCGCCGCCGCGGCTGGACACCACCACGCCGTTCTCTATCACTTCCAGCTGCGGCGCTTCGACGAAGCTGTGGTAGGGCGCCGGGGTCGGAATCGTCCATTCCAGCGTATTGGCGTCCTCCCACGGCAGTTGCGGCGCCGGTTTGCCGTGGCGCAGCGAGCGCAGGATGTTGAACAGGAAGATCAATTGACCGAAGCCGAACATGAAGGCGCCGATGCTGGCGATCTGGTTGAACTCGGTGAATTGCAGCGCGTAGTCGGGAATCCGCCGCGGCATGCCGGCCAGGCCAAGGAAGTGCATGGGAAAGAAGGTGACGTTGAACCACAGCAAGGACCACCAGAAGTGCAGCTTGCCCAGGCCCTCGTGGTACATCTTGCCCGTCATCTTGGGAAACCAGTAATAGATGGCGGAGAACAGGCTGAACAGCGCTCCGGCCACCAGCACGTAATGAAAGTGGGCGACCACGTAGTAGCTGGCGTGCAGCTGGATATCCACCGCCGCCACGCTGAGGGTGACGCCGGACAGTCCGCCTATGGTGAACAGCAGGATGAAGCCGATGGCGAACAGCATCGGCGTTTCAAACGTCATGCTGCCCTGCCACATGGTGGCCACCCAGTTGAACACTTTGACCCCGGTGGGCACCGCGATCAGCATGGTCGCGTACATGAAGAACAGCTGGGCGGTGGCCGGCATGCCGGTGGCGAACATATGGTGCGCCCACACCATGAAGGACAACACGCCGATGCTGGAGGTGGCGTAAACCATGGAGGTGTAGCCGAACAAGGGCTTGCGGGCGAAGGTCGGGATCACCTGGCTGATGATGCCGAAAGCCGGCAAGGCCATGATGTAGACCTCGGGATGACCGAAGAACCAGAACACGTGCTGGTACAGGATGGGATCGCCGCCGCCGGCGGCATTGAAGAAATGGGTGCCGAAATGGCGGTCGGTCAGCACCATGGTGACCACCCCGGCCAGCACCGGCATCACCGCGATGATCAGGTAGGCGGTGATCAGCGAGGCCCAGGCGAACATCGGCATCTTCATCATGGTCATGCCCGGCGCGCGCAGATTGAGGATGGTGACGATGATGTTGATCGACCCCATGATGGAGCTGACGCCCATGATGTGGATGGCGAAGATGGTCATGTCCATGCCCATGCCCATCTGGGTGGACAAGGGCGCGTACAGCGTCCAGCCGGCCGCGGCGGCGCCGCCGGGCACGATGAAGGACAGCAGCAGCAGCAAGGCCGCCGGCGGCAGCAGCCAGAAGCTCCAGTTGTTCATGCGCGCGAAGGCCATGTCTGGCGCGCCTATCATCAACGGCAGCATCCAGTTGGCCAGGCCGGTAAAGGCCGGCATGATGGCGCCGAATACCATGATCAGGCCGTGCAGGGTGGTGAATTGATTGAACAGCTCCGGCTGGAAGAACTGCAGGCCGGGCTGGAACAGCTCGGCGCGGATGCACAGCGCCATCACCCCGCCGGACAGGAACATGGTGAAGGAGAACCACAGATACATCGAACCGATGTCCTTGTGGTTGGTGGCCGCCAGCCAGCGCATGATGCCGCGCGGGCGTTCATGATGCTCCGGCGCGTGGCCGGCATGGCCGGCGTCGTCGACAATTGCCATATCGCTCTCCTTGCGAGGGTCCGCCTTCAGCGCCGGGCTCAGCCGGTGGCGCCGCGGGCCGCCTTGATCTCTTTGGGCTGTACCATTTCACCGGTGTGATTGCCCCAGGCATTGCGCTCATAGGTGATCACCGCGGCGATGTCGGTATCGGACAGCTGCTTGCCCCAGGCTTGCATCGCCGGGTTTTTCTGGCTGCCGAACAGCACGATGTGGATGTGCGCCGGCTTGTCGGCGGTGGCTATCTTGGAGCCGTCCAAGGCAGGGAAGGCACCGGGCAGGCCCTTGCCGTTGGCCTGGTGGCAGGCGACGCAGTTCTGGGCATAGACTTTTTCGCCGCGGGCTTTCAAGTCGGCCAGCGTCCACACCTTGTTGGGATCATCCGCCGCCGCGGCCATCTGTTTTTTCTTGGCTTCCAGCCACTTGGCGTAATCCTCTGGCGCCTTGGCTTCCACCACGATGGGCATGTAGCCGTGGTCCTTGCCGCACAACTCGGAACACTGGCCGCGATAGGTGCCGGGCTTGTCGATGCGGAACCAGCTGTCGCGCAGGAAGCCGGGAATCGCATCCTGTTTGACGCCCAGCTGCGGCACCCACCAGGAGTGGATCACATCGTTGGCGGTCAGCAGCAGCCGGACTTTCTTGCCGGTGGGCACCACCAGCGGCTCGTCCACTTCCAGCAGATAGTTGGTCGGCTTGGCCGCGGCGTTGGCGATGGCCTCGCGCGGCGTGGACAGATGGCTCATGAAGCCGAAACTGTCGTCCAGATAGTCGTAGCGCCACTTCCATTGATAGCCGGTGACCTTGATGGTCATGTCCTCGCCGCGCGTGCTTTTCTGCGACAACACCACCTTGGTGGCCGGCCAGGCCATGCCGATCAGGATCAGCAGCGGGATCACCGTCCAGATGATTTCCACCGTGGTGTTTTCATGGAAGTGCTTGGCCTGATGGCCGGCGGCCTTGCGATGGCGAACGATGGCGTAGAGCATCACCAGGAACACCAGCGCGAAGATCACGCCGGTGATGATCAGCAGCATGGTGTGCAGATCGTACTGCTGGCGCGCAATGGGTGTGACGGGGGTTTGCAGGTTCAGCTCGGCCGCTGACGCGCAGGAAATCGGCAGCAAACAGCAAAGGACGCGCATACAGGACATAAGCCCCCCTTGAAATCCTCGACTGACATGAAAAACGCAGACTAGTCCGGTCTGTTCTGACGGCCGGTTAATCGCATGCTAGAAAAAAAGGTCAAGGAAAACAAGAAAATGTCTTGCGGCAACGCAATAAAATATTACAGATGCAAGTCGCGGCGCGCGCTGCCGCGCACCGGCGGCTCAGCTGGATTCGCCGGCCTGATAGGGCACTTCCAGCAATAGCGGCGCCGGCATATGCCGCTGTAGGGTTTCCAGATTCTGTTCGTAAGCCTGTTGCTGCGGCACCACTCGATTGGCCACCCAGCCGGCCAGCGGCAGGCCGGCGTCCAGCACCGCGCGCGCGGTCAGCAAGGCGTGATTGATGCAGCCCAGCCGCATGCCCACCACCAGAATCACCGGCAATTGCAAGGCCTTGGCCATATCGGCCATGAACAGCCTATCGGACAGCGGCGCCATCCAGCCGCCCGCCGCTTCCACCACCACCACGTCGGCGCTGGCGGCCAATTGCTGATAATGGTCGACGATCACGTCCAGCCGAATTTCCACGCCGGCCTCGCTCGCTGCGATATGCGGCGACACCGGCGGCAAGAACCGGTAGGGATTCATCAGCTCCAGATCGGACTGGCCGGTGGCTGCGGTCAGCCGCGCCACATCGTCGTTCCACCAACTGCCGTCCGCCAGCAACTCGCAGCCTGAGGCCACCGGCTTCATCGCCAGCACGCGCTTGCCTTCGGCCTGCCATTGACGGATCAATTGCACGGCGACATGGGTCTTGCCGATTTCGGTGTCGGTGCCGGTGATGAAGAAGGCTGCGGACATGGGCGTTTTCCGTCATGGATTTAAGTTGAGAGCTGGCAGTCTAGCGCCGCCCCGGCCGCGCGTAAAACGCAAAAAACCCCGGCTCCGCCGCGCAACGACGCCGACCTCTTGGGTCGGCGATCCGCCGCGCGGCCTTGTGAGCCGGGGCCAAATGGGGCGGCCTTGTGGGCCTGATGGACTTCACAATCGATAAAGTGAACCCCCTGGGCCGGGCGGTCTAACGCTGACTGCGCGCCGACAAGGACGGGATGGAAAACCTTGTCGACGACGCGCCGCGCTGACCACCGCGACCGGAAAACCTCATACCAGCGCTTGTGCGTTCAGCCTTTGCTCCTGGTTCATCAATTTGTTCAAGGCCGACAGATACGCCTTGGCCGAGGACACGATGATGTCGGTGTCGGCGCCCTGACCGCTGACGATGCGGCCGTCGAGCGCCAGGCGCACCGTCACTTCGCCCTGGGATTCGGTGCCCTTGGTGATGGCGTTCACCGAATACAGTTCCAGTTCCGCGCCGCTGTCCGCCACGCTCTCAATCGCCTTGAAGGCGGCGTCCACCGGGCCGGAGCCGCTGGACTGGGCGCGACGCTCTTCGCCATGCGCCAGGAACACGATGGAGGCCACTGGCGCTTCGCCGGTTTCGGTGGCGATCTTCAAGGACACCAGCTTGTATTCCTCTTCACGGCTGGAGCTCAGTTCGTCCGACACCAGCGCGTGCAGGTCTTCGTCGAAAATCTCGCGCTTGCGGTCCGCCAATTCCTTGAAGCGGGCGAAGGCGGCATTCAGCGCTTCTTCGCTGTCCAGCACGATGCCCAGTTCGACCAGCTTGGTCTTGAAAGCGTTGCGGCCGGACAACTTGCCCAGCGTCAGCCGGTTGGTGCTCCAGCCCACCGATTCGGCGGACATGATTTCGTAGGTTTCGCGGTGCTTGAGCACGCCGTCCTGATGAATGCCGGATTCGTGGGCGAAAGCGTTGGCGCCGACGATGGCCTTGTTGGGCTGCACCGGGTAGCCGGTCACCGTGGAAACCAGCTTGGAGGCCGGCACGATCTGGGTGGCGTCGATGCCGGTTTCCAGCCCGAAAATATCCTTGCGGGTGCGCACCGCCATCACCACTTCCTCCAGGCTGGCGTTGCCGGCGCGCTCGCCCAGGCCGTTGATGGTGCACTCCACTTGGCGCGCGCCGCCCAGCACCGCGGCCAGGCTATTGGCCACCGCCATGCCCAGGTCATTGTGGCAGTGCGTGGACCAGGTCACCTGGTCGCCGCCCGGCGTCTTGGCGATCAGTTCGCGGAAGAAGGCCTCGGTGGCGAAAGGCACCGCGTAGCCTACGGTATCCGGCACGTTCAGCGTGGTGGCGCCGGCCTTGATCACTTCGCCGAAAATGCGCGCCAGGAAGTTGATGTCCGAGCGCAGCGCGTCTTCGGCAGAGAACTCGACATCGTCGGTGTATTCGCGGGCTATGGTCACCGCTTCCACCGCCGCCGCCACCACTTCGTCCGGGCTCATGCGCAGCTTCTTTTCCATATGGATGGGGCTGGTGGCGATGAAGGTGTGGATGCGGCCGCGCGCGGCCGGCTTGATCGCCTCGCCGGCGGCGCGCACATCGCGCTCGTTGGCGCGCGCCAGGCTACAGACGGTGGAATCCTTGATCACTTCGGCAATCGCGCGGATGGCATCGGCGTCGCCCGGGCTTGCCGCGGCGAAGCCGGCTTCGATGATGTCCACGCCCAGCCGCTCCAACTGACGCGCAATCCGGATCTTCTCTTCCTTGCTCATCGATGCGCCCGGCGATTGTTCGCCATCGCGCAAGGTGGTGTCGAATATATAAAGACGATTGCCCATCTTGCTGTTTCTCCCTGGTCCCTGCGTTGCAATTTCCGCGCCTGTCCCGACGCCGATCAGATAATCGTTGAAATCGAAGCGTTTTCCCTGGCTCACCGCCAGGCCGGCCAGCTTGTTGAGCTGGGCCAGCGGCAGGCTGCCGCGTTCTCTCCATTTGTATATCGCCGCCCGGGTCACCGGCTCATCGGCGAACAAGCGATTCAGGTCCTCGGCCAGCTGTCCCGGCCCGCCGAAGTCCGCAATCAAGCGTTCAATGTCCAATTGCATCATGTGCTCCCGCAGCAAATTTTGATCCAGCCTACCGGCAAGCAGGACACAAAGTCAAATTTGCGCATTGAAAACTGTGATTAAAACGTCACACCTCATGTCCAAGCATAAAATATCAGACAAATTGTCTATTTTAAGCCGTAACATGCTCAAATTATAGGCAGTGGACACCCGATTCGGCGCCGGCAGATCGGTTATAATCTAGGGTTTAGTCAGATCGATCGAGGACAAACCAGTGTCCGAACGCCTGTTCGTGCTGTTGCAACACCTGATGCCCAAACTGGCCATGACCCAGTTCGCCGGCTGCATCGCCAACTGGGAAGCCGGCGCCCTGACCCAATGGATCATTCGCCGCTTCATCGCCCGCTATCAGGTGGACATGAGCGAAGCCGCCGCCAGCGACCCCGCCGCCTACGCCAGCTTCAACGCCTTCTTCACCCGCGCCTTGCGCGCCGACGCGCGCCCGCTGGCGGCTGCGCGCCTGATTTGCCCGGTGGACGGCGCCATCAGCCAGTTCGGCCGCATCGAGCGCGAGCAGATTTTTCAGGCCAAGGGCCGCAGCTATTCCAGTACCGCGCTACTGGCCGGAGATGCCACGCTGGCGCGCCGTTTCGACGATGGCCACTTCGCCACCATCTATCTGAGCCCGCGCGACTATCACCGCATCCACATGCCCTGCGCCGGCCGTTTGCTGGACATGCGCTATGTGCCGGGCGAGCTGTACTCGGTGAACCCCGCCACCGCCCGCGGCGTGGACCGCCTGTTCGCGCGCAATGAGCGCGTGGTCTGCAACTTCGAAGACGAGGACGGCCAGCCCTTCGTCATGGTGCTGGTGGGCGCCACCATCGTCGGCAGCATGGCCACCGTCTGGCATGGCGTCGTCAATCCGCCGCGCCGCGCCGAGGTCTGCCTGTGGGATTACCGCGATCAGGACATCCGCCTGGCCAGGGGCGAGGAGATGGGGCGCTTCCTGCTCGGCTCCACCGTGGTGCTGCTGTTCCCGGCCGGGCCGCTGAGTTTCGACGCCGGCTGGCACGCGGCCAAGCCGGTGCGGCTGGGCGAGGCGATGGCCGATTGAGCGACACCGCCGGACGGCGCCGCCGCCCGGCAACGATGAGAAGGGGAGCGGCATGCAGATCTGGCTGGACACCATAGATTTCACCACCATCCGCCACGCCCGCCAGTTGGGCGTGCTCGCCGGCGTGACCACCAATCCGTCGATACTCGCCGCCGCGGAACGGCCGGTAGAGGAAGTGCTGGACGCGTTGCTGGACCTGCAACCCGGCCTGCTGGCGGTACAGGTCACCAGCGCGGATCCCGCCGTCCAGTTGCTGCAGGCGCGCCGGCTGGCCGCCAAGAGCGGACGCATCGTCGTCAAGGTTCCCGCCGTCGGAGCAGGCTTTCAAACCATGGCCACGCTGGAGCGCGAGGGCATTCCCACGCTGGCCACCGCCATTTTCGAATCGCGCCAGATCGTGCTGGCCGGCCAACTGGGCGTGCGCTACGCCGCGCCCTATATCAACCGCATCGAACAAGCCGGCCGGGATGCCGCCCTATTGCTGCGGGAGTCGCAGCAGATTCTCGATCGCTATGGCCAGCCCACGGTGATCATGGGCGCCGCTGTAAAGTCGGCGGAGCAGTTCATGCAATGCGCGCGCGCCGGCATTGGCGCCGCCACCTTGCCGGCCGACACCTATCGGCTGCTGTTCGCCTCCAGTCCGGAACTGGACGCGGCGCTGCAGCGCTTCGACAGCGCCTGGAGCGCGAACCCGCTCGCCGCCGGGTCGGCGCTGTTCTCCGCCGCATAAGCGCCCTTGGGCGCAAACGTAAAAAAGCCGGGCTGCGCGCCCGGCTTCGTCATTGCGGCTGCGGCCAACGGCCATCAGTTCTTGGACTGGTCCACCAGCTTGTTCTTGGCGATCCACGGCATCATCGCGCGCAGTTCGGCGCCCACTTTCTCGATCGGGTGATCGGCGGTCAGACGACGACGCGCGGTCATGCTCGGATAGTTGGTCTTGCCTTCCAGGATGAACATCTTGGCGTATTCGCCGGACTGGATGCGATACAGCGCCTTCTTCATCGCGTCCTTGGTGGCCGAGGTCACCACTTCCGGGCCGGTCACGTACTCGCCGTACTCCGCGTTATTGGAGATCGAGTAGTTCATATTGGCGATGCCGCCTTCGTACATCAGGTCGACGATCAGCTTCAGTTCGTGCAGGCACTCGAAGTAAGCCATTTCCGGCGCATAGCCGGCTTCCACCAGGGTTTCGAAGCCGGCCTTGACCAGTTCCACCGCGCCGCCACACAACACCGCCTGCTCGCCGAACAGATCGGTCTCGGTTTCCTCGCGGAAATTGGTCTCGATCACGCCGCCCTTGGTGCCGCCGTTGGCCGCGGCGTAGGACAATGCCACGTCGCGCGCCTTGCCGGACTTGTCCTGGTAAACCGCGATCAGCGTCGGCACGCCGCCGCCCTTCAGGTATTCGGAGCGCACGGTGTGGCCCGGGCCTTTCGGCGCCACCATGATCACGTCGACGTCGGCCGGCGGCACGATCTGGTTGTAATGGATGTTGAAGCCGTGAGCGAAGGCCAGCGCCGCGCCCTTCTTCAGATTGGGGGCGATGTCCTTGCCGTAGACGTCCGGCTGCGATTCGTCCGGCAGCAGAATCATCACCACGTCGGCCTTCTTCACCGCCTCGGCCACTTCCTTGACCTTGTGGCCAGCCGCTTCCGCCTTCTTCCAGGACGCGCCGTCCTTGCGCAGGCCCACCACGACGTCCACGCCGGAGTCTTTCAGGTTCTGCGCATGGGCATGGCCCTGGGAACCGTAGCCGATGATGGCGACTTTCTTGCCCTTGATGATGGAGAGGTCAGCGTCTTTGTCGTAGAAAACTTTCATTTGCAATCCTTGATTTCGTTTGTTTAGGCGGCCCGGCCCTGGGCCGGCGCCCGCCTGCTTCAGATTTTCAGAACCCGCTCACCCCGACCAATGCCGGATGCGCCGGTACGGACCGTTTCCAGGATCACTGTGCGGTCCACCGCCTCGATGAAGGCGCCGAGCTTTTCGCTCGTACCGGTCAGCTCGATGGTGTAAGTCTTTTCCGTCACGTCGATGATGCGTCCGCGGAAGATGTCGGCCATGCGCTTCATCTCCTCGCGGTCCTTGCCGGTGGCGCGGACCTTGATCAGCATCAGCTCGCGCTCGATGTGCTCGGATTCATTGAGGTCTATCACCTTGACCACCTCGATCAGCTTGTTGAGCTGCTTGGTGATCTGCTCGATGACTTCGTCGGAACCGTGAGTGACGATAGTCATGCGCGACAGCGTCGGGTCCTCGGTCGTGGACACTGTCAGCGAATCGATGTTGTAGGCACGGGCCGAAAACAGACCCACCACGCGGGACAATGCGCCCGCTTCGTTTTCCAGAAGAATGGATAGGATATGTCGCATACCGGCTGGCCTCAACACATATTGCCGTAGTCACGGTTGTTCTCGAAAGGCACGTTCTGCACCTCGCTCATGTGCGCGGGCAGGTCCATCTGGTCCAGACCCTTGCCATTCTGCACCATCGGGAACACGTTCTCGGACTGATCGGTACGGAAATCCAGGAACACCAGGCGTTCTTTCAGCTTCTGGCTGAACGCCTCCTTCAGCACCGGCTCCACATCGGCGGGGTTTTCCACCTTGAAGCCGACATGGCCGTAAGCCTCGGCGATTTTGACGAAGTCCGGCAAGGCGTCCATATAGGATTCGGAGTAACGCGTGCCATAGAAGAACTGCTGCCACTGGCGCACCATGCCCAGATAGCGGTTGTTCAGCGCCAGCACCTTCACCGGGGTGTGGTATTGCTTGCAGGTGGACAGCTCCTGGATATTCATCTGGATCGAGCCCTCGCCGGTGATGCAGGCGACGGTGGCGTCCGGATTGGCCAATTGCGCGCCCATCGCCGCCGGCAGGCCGAAGCCCATGGTGCCAAGGCCACCGGAGTTCAGCCACTGCTTGGGGCTGTCGAACTTGTAGTACTGCGCCGCCCACATCTGGTGCTGGCCCACGTCGGACGTGACGATGGCCTTGCCGCCGGTGATCTCGTACAGCTGCTCCACCACGAATTGCGGCTTGATCAGCTCGCTGGACGGGGTGTACAGCAGACAGTTGTGGCCGCGCCATTCTTCGATCTGTTTCCACCAGCCGGCCAAGGCTTGAGCGTCCGGCTTCTGGCCGGATTGCTTCAGCAGGTCCAGCATGTCTTTCAGCACATGCTTGACGTCGCCGACGATGGGAATGTCCGCCTTCACCCGCTTGGAGATGGAGGACGGGTCCACGTCGATGTGGATGATCTTCTTCGGCTGGCTGAGGAAGTGCGAGGGCACGCTGATCACGCGATCGTCGAAACGCGCGCCTATGGCCACCAATACGTCACAGTACTGCATCGCCATATTGGCTTCATAAGTGCCGTGCATGCCCAGCATGCCGAGGAACTGCGGATCGGAACCCGGATAGGCGCCCAGGCCCATCAGGGTGTTGGTACACGGCAGGCCCAGCGATTTGACCAGTTCGGTCACTTCGCCGGCGGCATTGCCCTGCACCGCGCCGCCGCCCACGTAAATAAAGGGGCGCTTGGCTTCCAACAGCAGGTTCACCGCTTTCTTGATCTGCCCCGGGTGGCCGCGGGTAGCCGGCACGTAGGAGCGGATATGCACGCTTTCCGGGTATTGGAATTCCGTGCGCTGCTGGGTGATGTCCTTGGGGATGTCCACCACCACCGGGCCGGGACGGCCGGTCTTGGCGATGTAGAACGCCTTTTTGATGGTGGCGGCGATCTCGTTCACATCCTTGACCAGGAAGTTGTGCTTCACGCACGGGCGGGTGATGCCCACCATGTCCACTTCCTGGAAGGCGTCCAGGCCGATGGCCGGAGACGGCACCTGGCCGGACAGCACCACCATGGGGATGGAGTCCATATAGGCGGTGGCAATGCCGGTCACGGCATTGGTCGCGCCGGGGCCGGAGGTGACCAGGGCCACGCCCACCTTGTCGCTGGAACGGGAGTAGGCATCGGCGGCATGCACCGCCGCCTGCTCGTGCCTGACCAGCACATGTTTGAATTTGTCCTGCCGGAAAATGGCATCGTAGATTTCCAGCACCGCGCCGCCGGGGTAGCCGAAAACGAATTCGACACCTTCTTCCTGCAGGCAGCGGACAACCGCTTCCGCGCCCGATATCTGCATATCGCCTCTTTGTCTTTGTGTTAGTTTCATCCCGTATCGGACGACCTTAGCGTATAGCTTTGAAGCCGGTCAAGTGCTTTTGTGCAGGTGCAATATGCATCTAAGCCTCGGTAAATTCAGGAAAAAAATCAGGCTTGGCCGAATCGGCGACGCTCTGCTACCATCTTCTGTTGGCATCTACTCAAACTCTCATCCAATGGCTAGCCGCAAGGAAATGGCCGACTTTCTGGAGTCGGCGGAAAAACGCGCTTTCAAGCAAGCGTGGTATGCGGTCCAGAATGAAGACAGCGCATTGGATATCGTGCAGGACTCGATGATGAAACTGGCGGATCGCTATCCGCACGCCCCGGCGGCGGAGCTGCCGCTGATCTTCCAGCGCATCCTGCAAAACACCATTCGCGACTACTACCGCCGCAGCAAGGCGCGCCGCTTCGTCAGCACGCTGCTGTCCTCGCTGATTCCCACCCGCGAGGAAGACGACAGCCCGGATCCGCTGGAACTGCTGGACGTGGCCGCCGACGAGGCTCAGCACAACCCGGAGCGCTGGTATGCGCGCAAGGAAACCGCGGTGCTGATCGAGGCTTCGCTGCAACTGCTGCCCACCCGTCAACGCGAGGCGTTTTTGCTGCGTTATTGGGAAGGTCTGGATGTTGCCGACACCGCGCGCGTGATGGGCTGCTCCGAAGGCAGCGTGAAAACGCATTGCTCGCGCGCCAACCACACACTGGCCGCCATCCTGACGCAAAAGGGAGTGACGCTATGAAACCTTCCAATCCCCTGCCCGGCCACGTCGCACGCGTGCTGGATCATGCCGGCGCCGATCTCGACCCCGCCGTGGAACACAAGCTGCGCCAGGCGCGCGCTCGCGCGCTGGCCCGTTTCGATGCCCAAGCCGCCCAGGCGGAGTCCTCGCGCGAACGGCTGGGGCTGTGGGCGCAGCGCCATGTGCTGCTGCTGCGCCGAGGCAGCCTGGCGCTGGGCTTCGCGCTGCTGACCGGCGCCGGCATGATGCTGGCCGAGGACCTGCTGCTGGAAGAAGAAGCGGTGGACGCCGCGGTGCTGGCGCAGGACCTGCCGTTCGAATCGCTGCTGGAGCCGCATTTCAGCCGGGGGCTGCATGAATAGCGGCCGTCGGCTGCTGCTCGCGCTATGCCTGAGCGGCCTGCTGACGCCGGCGGCCAAGGCCAGCCCGCCGGCCAATCCCGGCTGGGCGCAGTTGAGCCCGGAGCAGCAGGAGGTGCTGGCGCCGCTGGCCGAGGAATGGGACCGCTACGCGCCGTACAAGAAGCAGAACCTGCTGGCCATCGTGCCGCAGTTCCGCCAACTGCCGGAAACACAGCGCCTGCGCGTGCAACAGAAGCTGAAGGCATGGTCAGAGCTGAGCCAGCAGCAGCGCGATGAAATTCGCGCCAATTGGAAAGCGCTGCAACAGATGCCGCCCGAACAACGCCAGCAGGCCATCCAGCGCCTGCGGCAACAACACAAGACCCAAGATGCCTCCCGCTGACGCCACCCTGCCCCCGCCCACGCTGAAACGCAGCCTGGCCAGCCTGTTCTATGAATTGCTGCTGGTCGCCGCCTTGCTGCTCACCGTCACCGCCGTGCTGACGCCGCTGCAGATGCTGATCGGCCAGGACACGCTGTTCAAGACACTGCTCAAGGCGGTGCTGGCCATCGCGCTGTTCGGCTACTTCGGCTATTGCTGGGTGCGCAGCGGCCAGACCGTGGCGATGAAGACCTGGCGCATCAAGCTGGTCAACGCCCACGGCGGCGGCATCGTCTGGAAACAGGCGGCGGTGCGCTATCTGGTAGGCATGGCCTTGTTCGTCGGCATGCCGGCAGTGTCCTATCTCGGCTGGGCCAACGCCTACGGCCACCAGCCGCAGGCGCTGTGGCTGGCGCTGAGCTGGTGCCTGATTCCCTTCCTGGCCAAGTTTTACGACCGCGACAAGCTCTTCCTGCACGACAGGCTGGCGGGCACCCGCCAGATCGTGCTGCCCAAACCGCCGCATCCCGGCAAGAAACGACGCGGCGACTCCGCGCCGGACTGATCCCTAAACGCAGGCAGGCCGCGCCAGCAAGGGCTCCGCCTCGGCGAACTCCGTCAAGGCGTCCAGCAATGCTCGCACCCGCGCCGGCACATGGCGCCGTTGCGGCCACACCGCGTACACCGGCCGCGGCGCCATTTCCCACTCCGGCAACAGCTGGCGCAAACTGCCGTCCCGCAATTGAGCATGGCACAGGCTGTGCGGGCACACCGCCACGCCGGCGCCGGCCTCGGCCAAGCGGCGCGGCAGCAGCATATCGTTGACTTGCAAGCTGGCCGGCGGCAATTCCGATTCCGCGCCATCGGCCGCGCGCCACAGCCGCCAGCGTTCGAACGGTTCCGCCAGCAATAGCGCATGGTTCGCCAGCGCCTCCGGCGCGCCGGGCTCGCCCCGCTCCGCCAGATAGGCGGGCGAGGCCACCAGCAAGGTGCGCACCCAGCCCAATAAGCGCTGGTTCAACCGCGAATCAGGCTGCTCCCCGACGCGCAAGGCCAGATCGGCCATGCCGCTGAACAAATCGTCGATGGCATTGTTCAGACGCAGTTCCAGCCGCAGTTCCGGATAGCGCTGCAGCATGCGCCGCCACACCGGTACCAGCAGATCATTGCCCAGGCTCAACGGCGACAGCACCCGCAGCACGCCCTTGACCTGGTTCAGCGCCGTTCCCAGCGATTCCGTCTGCTGTTGCAGCGCGGCCAGCAGCGGCCGGCAATGTTCGTAGTATTGTCCGCCCTCCGCCGTCAGCTCCATGCGCCGCGCGCTGCGGTGCAATAAGCGGCAGCCCAGCCGCCGCTCCAGCGCCTGCAGCCGGCGCGACAAGGTGGCGGCCGGCATCTCCAGCACGCGGGACGCCGCATTCAGGCTGCCGGCGTCGACGATGCGCACGAAAAGTTGCAGATCATCCAGCATGATTTCATTTTTGCAATTTGAATTTGATTTTTTAAGTCTATTTGCGCAAATGGTTTTTTTCTAGACTCGCGCTGCACTTACGCAAACGTGAATGAAAGGAATCGCCATGGCCCTGCGCCTGCCTTATGCCCAATTGTCCCCCGCCGCCTACCAGGGGCTGGCCAGCGTCAAGGCCAGCCTGCAACACAGCAGCCTGGGCCTGCCCTTGATCGAACTGGTTTATCTGCGCGTGTCCCAGATCAACGGCTGCGCCTTTTGCTTGAAAATGCACGCGTCGGCCTTGCGCGCCAGGGGGGAAAACAATGAGCGCATCGATGCACTGGCCGGCTGGCGCGTCAGCGAGTGGTTCAGCGCGCGCGAACGCGCGGCGCTGGAGTGGGCGGAGTCGCTGACGCATATCGCCGTCACCCAGGCGCCGGACCGACACTACCTGCCGCTGCAGGCGCATTTTACCGCCGAGGAGATCGCCGACCTCAGCTTCGCCATCGCCCTGATGAACGCCTTCAACCGGCTGGCGGTGGGCATGCGCCAATAAGCCGCGTCTAGTGTGGGCGATCGCTGGCGACTATGCTTCATATGAAGATAAACTAGCTTCAAGCCGTGCTAATCTCTGCGCCCGGTAGTCATCCAGTTGTCACCCACACATCAGGAACCGTCAGTGATGCAACAAGCACCAGACCAGATTGACCGTATCGTGGCCCTGTGGCGCGAGGTTCGCCCGGACTTGGACCCGTCCTCCACCGAAGTGGTCGGCCGCCTTGTGCGGATGGAGTATTTTGTCACCCGCCGCGTGCTGCACGATCTGGCGCGCCACAATCTGAATGTCGGCGAATTCGACGTGCTGGCCGCGCTGCGCCGCGGCGGCGAACCGTTTCAACTGTCTCCTAATCAACTGCAGGGCATGGTGCTGATTTCCTCCGGCGCGCTGACCAACCGCATCAACCGGCTGGAAGAAGCCGGCCTGGTGACCCGCTCGCCGGACCCGGCCGACCGCCGCGGCGTGATCGTGACGCTGACGCCCAAGGGCTTCGAGGTGATCGAGGACGCCGTCGGCAATCATCTGTCGGCGGAAGCGGAACTGATCGAGATGCTGGACGCGGAGGAGCGGGCGACGCTGGCGCGCTTGCTGAAGAAAATGCTGCAAACCCAGGAGGATTGAGATGCGCGCTCACTCCTGTAGCCTGCCGCTATGAAGCGATAAAAAAACCGGCCTGGATCCCAGCGCCGGTTTTTTTGCATCCGCGCTTCAGCGCAGTTGTAGCGGCGCGACCGACGCCGTCTTCACCGGCAACGGCGCCACCCAGTGCCAGCGGCCCTTCCAGGCACCCATCACCAGATTGGGATACTCGGCGCGGCCCAGGCTGCCGTTGTAGCGGCCCAGCGCGCGGAACAGATTGCCGCGCTCGATATCCAGGTAGTAGCGCAAAATGGTGCAGCCGTAGCGCAGATTGGTGGTGAGATCGAACAGATTGTGCTGCGGATTGCCTATGCTGCGCACCCAGAACGGCATCACCTGCATCAGCCCGCGCGCGCCGACGCCGGAGATCGCGTACTTGTTGAAGCCGCTCTCCACCTGAACCAGGCCCAGCACCAGTTGCGGATCCAGGCCAGCGCGGGTGGCTTCGTAGTGAATGGCGGTCAGCAGGCGCTCGCGCGTCCACTTGTCCGGAATCCGCTTGGCCAGCCGGCTGGACATTTCGCCCAGCCAGGCGTCGGCTTCGCGCTGGTCGTCGAACACCAGCCGCGGCGCGTTGGCGTCAGACACCGAACGACGCATGGTGGACGCGACGTTGGCGGCCAGCGCCTCTTCCTTCTGCGCGCCGGCCCACGCCGGCATCGCTGCCAGCGCGGCCAACAACACGACGATGCCGGATCGGATCATATGGCGGTCACAGCCCCAGTTTGGCGAGCACTTGTTCCAGCATAGCATCCGCGGCCAGCGCGCTCGCCGCTTCGTCGCGGCGGTGCTGGTACTCGACCTTGCCTTCCTTCAGGCCGCGGTCGCCGATGGTGATGCGGTGCGGCGCGCCTATCAGCTCCCAGTCGGCGAACATCGCGCCCGGGCGTTCGCCGCGGTCGTCCAGGATCACGTCCACGCCCTTGGCCAGCAGGCCTTGATACAAGGCGTCGGCGGCGGCCTTCACCTCGGCGGAACGGTCATAGCCCACCGGACAGATCACCGCGCTGAACGGCGCGATGGCGTCCGGCCAGATCATGCCCTTATCGTCGAAGTTCTGCTCGATCGCCGCGCCCAGAATACGGGTGACGCCGATGCCGTAGCAGCCCATCTCGAACGGCTTGGGCTTGCCGTCCTCGTCCAGGAAGGTGGCGTTCATCGCTTCCGAGTACTTGGTGCCCAAATAGAACACATGGCCCACTTCGATGCCGCGCTGGATCGCCAACACCCCCTTGCCGTCCGGCGAGGCATCGCCGGCCACCACATTGCGGATGTCCATCACTTCCGGCTCCGCGCAATCGCGGCCGAAGTTGACGCCGGTATAGTGCTGGTCGTCCTCGTTGGCACCGGTGATCATGTCGGCCATCTTGGCGACGGTGCGGTCGGCGATGACGCGGCCCTTGAAGCCCACCGGGCCCAGCGAGCCGGGATTGGCGCCGAAGGCGGCCTTGATCGCGGCCGGAGCGGCGAAAGTCAGCGGCTTCTTGATGCCGGCGATTTTCTCGGCCTTGACTTCGTTCAGCTCGTGGTCGCCGCGCACCAGCAATAGCACCGGCTGATCTTCGTCGCCGTCCACCACCACCGCCTTGACGGTCTGCTTGATATCGACTTTCAGGAAGTCCACCAGATCGGCGATGGTCTTGACCTTGGGGGTGTGCACCTTGGCCATGGCCGCGCCGGCGGCCGCGCGTTCGCCGGCCGGGGCCACCGCTTCGGCCAGCTCGATATTGGCGGCGTAGTCGGAGTCCGGGCAGTAGACGATGGCGTCCTCGCCGGTGTCGGCGATCACCTGGAATTCATGCGAGCGGTCGCCGCCAATCGCGCCGGTGTCGGCGGCGACGGCGCGGTAGCTCAGGCCCAGGCGGTCGAAGATGCGGCAGTAGGCGGCATACATATTGTCATAGCTGACGCCGGCGGCTTCGACGCTGCGATCGAAGGAGTACGCGTCCTTCATGGTGAACTCGCGGCCGCGCATCACGCCGAAGCGCGGGCGGCGCTCGTCGCGGAACTTGGTCTGGATCTGGAAGAAGTTCTTGGGCAGCGCGCGGTAGCTGCGCAGCTCGTTGCGGGCGATGTCGGTGATCAGCTCTTCGGAAGTGGGCTGCAAGGCGAAGTCGCGCTCATGGCGATCCTTGAAGCGCAGCAGCTCCTCGCCCATCTTGTCCCAGCGTCCGGTTTCCTGCCACAGCCCGGCCGGCTGCACCACCGGCAGGCTGACCTCGATCGCGCCGGCGCGCACCATCTCTTCGCGCACGATGTTTTCCACCTTGCGCACGCTGCGCAGGCCCATCGGCATCCAGGAGTAAATGCCGGCGGCCACTTTGCGGATGAAACCGGCGCGCATCATCAGCTTCTGGCTGGCGATGTCCGCGTCGGCGGGGGCTTCCTTCAGGGTGGAAATGAAAAACTGCGATGCGCGCATGATGCGTCCTTGGTAATACGGTGTAATGAGGGCTTGATTGTAGCGTTTGCCGCGCCTCGCGGCCAAGCCTTGCGCCGGTATCGCCTATTTGCGCTATAAAGATGCGTGTCTCGCCGCCCTGCCGGCTACCCCAGATGCGCCGGCCGCGCAAGCCAGCGGCCGAACTCTGTCGTTTTACAAGAACACATCCCGGCACTTGCGCGGCCTTTGCTTGGCTTACCCAGACCTCTGGAGTAATCTGCGCGCTCAAGAACCATCGATATTGCTGTGCAGCAATATACGATGACGAATCAATTCCATTGGATGCTTATGCAGGATCACAACAAACAGGCCATGGCTGGCCTGACCCTGGCCGCTCTGGGCGTGGTATACGGCGACATCGGCACCAGTCCGCTGTATACCCTGCGCGAGTGCTTCACCGGCCAGGGCATCCCCACCACCCCGGAAAACATCTTCGGCATCTTGTCGCTGATTTTCTGGTCGCTGATTTTCGTGGTTTCCATCAAATACGTCGCCTTCGTGCTGCGCGCCGACAACCGCGGCGAAGGCGGCATCATGGCGCTGATGGCGCTGGCCCGCCATTACACCACCCATGCCGCGCGCTGGAAGATCGTGCTGCTGGGGCTGTTTGGCGCGGCGCTGTTCTACGGCGATGCCATCATCACCCCGGCGGTGTCGGTCTTGTCCGCCGCCGAGGGCATGGAGCTGATTTCGCCGGCGATGGAAAGCTATGTGCTGCCGATGGCCATCGGCGTGCTGACCGGCCTGTTCCTGCTGCAGCGCTTCGGCACCGCCAGCGTCGGCCTGCTGTTCGGCCCCATCATGCTGATCTGGTTTTCCGTGCTCGGCCTGCTCGGCCTGCACCAGATCGTGCAGGCGCCGCAGGTGCTACAGGCGCTCAATCCCTACCACGCGCTGCACTTCATCGGCCACAACGGCTGGGGTTCCTTCCTGACCCTGGGCTCGGTGGTGCTGGCGCTGACCGGCGCCGAGGCCTTGTACGCCGACATGGGCCATTTCGGCAGCTCGCCCATCCGCCGCGCCTGGTTCAGCCTGGTGCTGCCCGGCCTGGCGCTGAATTATTTCGGCCAGGGCGCGCTGCTGATGCAGAACCCGGCGGCGATCAAGAATCCCTTCTTCCTGCTGGCGCCGGACTGGGCGCTGCTGCCGCTGATCGTGATGGCGACGCTGGCCACGGTGATCGCGTCGCAGGCGGTGATTTCCGGCGCTTACTCGCTGACCCGCCAGGCCATCCAGCTGGGTTACTGCCCGCGGCTGGAAGTGCAGCACACCTCGGAAAAAGAGATCGGACAGATTTACATGCCCTTCATCAACTGGGCGCTGCTGATCGCGGTGATGGTGGTGGTGCTGACCTTCAAGACCTCGTCCAGCCTGGCCGCCGCCTACGGCATCGCCGTCACCGGCACCATGCTGATCACCACCTGCCTGTTCTTCGTGGTGGCCCGGGTCAACTGGCGCTGGCCGCTGCCGCTGGCGCTGGGCATCACCCTGCTGTTCGCCACCATAGATCTGGGCTTCTTCAGCGCCAACATCCATAAAGTGGCCGACGGCGGCTGGCTGCCGCTGGTGCTGGGCATGGCCATCTTCACGCTGATGAGCACCTGGAAACAGGGCCGCGAGCTGCTGTTCACGCGCCTGCGCGACCAGGCGCTGCCGCTGGACAGCTTCATCGAAAATCTGGAAGCCTACCCGCCGACGCGGGTGCAGGGCACCGCGGTGTTCCTGACCAGCACCCTGCACGGCGTGCCGCACGCGCTGCTGCACAACCTCAAGCACAACAAGGTGCTGCACGAGCGGGTGGTGTTGATGACGGTGCGCACCGAGGATGTGCCCTATGTGGCGGAGGAGGAGCGGCTGGAGATCGTGCAGATGTCGGCCTCGTTCTGGCGCGTGGTGGCCCGCTACGGCTTCAAGGAAGACCCGAACGTGCTGCAGGTACTGGAGGACTGCACCGCCCAGGGCCTGGCCTTCGAACTGATGGACACGTCCTTCTTCCTGTCGCGCGAGACCATCGTGTCCACCGAGCGTCCAGGCATGTCGCGACTGCGCGAGAAGCTGTTCGTGTGGATGAGCAAGAACGCGATGCGCGCCACCGACTTCTTCCAGGTGCCGACCAACCGAGTGGTGGAGCTGGGCGCGCAAGTCGAGCTGTAACGCCTCCCGCCCCGCTCACAAGCCGGACCGGCCTTGCCCGTCCGGTTTTTTCGTGGCCGACTCTAGCGCTGCAGACCGCTGTCCGCCTCCGCCCGCGCCCAATCGAAGAACGGGCCGGGATCGGTCTTGCGACCCGGCGCGATGTGCTCATGGCCGATGATGGCGCTAAGCGGCAGCTTGCGCCGCAATGCCAGCGTCAGCGCTTGCAGCGTGCGGTATTGCGCCTCGCTGAACGGTTCGAAATCGCAGCCTTCCAGTTCCACGCCTATGGAAAAATCATTGCAGCGCTCACGCCCCCGCCAGCTGGACACGCCGGCATGCCAGGCGCGCCGCGTCACCGGCACGAACTGTTGCAGCTCGCCGGAGCGACGAATGAAGAAATGGGACGACACCCGCAGCTGCTGGATCTCGGCATAGAACGGATGCTCGTCCGGATTCAGCCGGTTCTGGAACAGCTGCTCCACGCCCAGCCCGCCGTAGCGATACGGCGGCAGGCTGATGTTATGGACCACCAGCAACTCCGGCGCCATGCCCTCGGCGCGTTCATCGTGATTGGGCGAGGGCAGCCTGCGCGCGCCGTCGACCCAGCCATCGTCCAATAGCTGGAACTCCGGCGGCTGCGGCGGCTGATAATTCAAGCGCCACAGCATCAGCCCATCCGGCGTGGACCAGCGCTGCTCGGCGACGAAGCCGGCCTTGCGATACAAGGACAGCGCGGCGATATTGACCTCGGCGGTGTCCACGCTGACCTCGCGCTCACCCACCAGCGCCCGGTTCAGCAGACGATAGCCCCAGCCGGCGCGCAAGTGTTGCGGATCCACCACCACTCGTTCAATGTGCAAGCCATCGTCGTCGCGGCGCGAGGCCACCAGCAGGCCGCGCAGCGCCTCGCCCTCGAACGCGCCCCAGACTCTGTCGGCGCAGGCCCGCGCCGCGGCCAGATCCGCCCATAGCAAGGGCAGCTGCGGATAGGACAGCCATTCCGCTTCCAACTGGTGGGCCGCCAATTGCAACTCCAAGGCGCGCGCGGCCAACGCCGCCTCGCGTAGATCCAGGCATTTCACTTCAAACGGGGCTTGCATCCAACCTCCTGTGGCACTGCGCTTGCGCACGCAACATTTTAGTCATCGGAACAGTCCAATATCTCACTTGTTTTCTGCCGGCCAACGCAGTATCAAGAACAACCGGGGAGCGGCAAGGCCGCCCCGGCATTCTAGCGCCGCCACGCGCCGGCTTGAGCCGGATCATGGCCGCAGCCCGCTCCATGCCGCAGAATGCAGCCCGTCACCCACTACAGGAGAACGCCAATGCTGACCCTGGACACCTTGAGCAGCGCCGCCGCGCCCAGCTTCGAACAGCCGCTGGAAATGCTGCTGGCCTGCCATGACAAGATTCGCCGCTTCTGCGATCAGCTGGACCAGCTGCCATCCTATATCGAGCAACACGGCGTCAACGAGGCCGCCCGCAATACGATAGACGGCGTGGTCCGCTATTTCGACCTGGCCGGCCCCGCCCATCATACCGACGAGGAGGACGAGCTGTTCCCGCTGATTTTGCAGCGGGTGCCCACCGCCGCCTCGCGGCTGGAGCAGCTGAGCGCCGAACACGGTTATCTGCATTCCTGCTGGAACGCGATCCGCGACGATCTGCTGGCGCTGCGCGACGGCAAGATCAACAGCATCAGCCGCAATGAGCTGGAAGAGTTCGCGCGCCAGTACCGCGAACACGCCGCCGCCGAGGAAAGCTGGCTGTTTCCCACCGCCGCCTCCGCCATCAGCGCCGAGGAAATGAGCGCCGCCGGGCAGCGCATGGCGGCGCGCCGGATGCAGCAGGCCGCCTGAACGACGGCCGCTCCCGGCCGCACGCGCAAAAAAGGCTGACCAGCGCGGTCAGCCTTTTTATCTTGCCGCGCTCAGCGCCTGTTTACATTCTCAGGCGGTCAGCTTCAGCAACTGCTCGAACGCATCCTCGAACAGCTTCAAGCCATCCCGCTGCAGCTTTTCGCCGGCGGCTGCCAGATCCACGCCGGCAGCCTCTACCGCATGCAGCAGGGTCTGCGCGTCGTCCATGCCTTGCGGCAACGTCAGCGCGGCCTGGCCGTGGTCGCGGAAGGCGGCCAGCGTGCCGTCCGGCACAGTGTTGACGGTTTCGTCGCCAATCAGGTTTTCCACGTAGAGCACGTCGGAGTAAGCGGCGTTCTTGGTGCCGGTGGACGCCCACAGCAGGTATTGCGGACGCGCGCCGGCGGCTTTCAAGGCGGCGAACTCGGCGCCATGGAAACGCTCGCGGTAGCGGGCGTAAGCGGCCTTGGACAGCGCGATGGCCACCTTGCCCTGATGAGCGGCGCCCACTTGCGGGTCCAGCAGGCTGTCGACGCGGGACAGGAAGAAGCTGGCCACCGCCTTGATTCCGGACACATCCTTGCCGTCGGCGAGACGGGCGGACAGGCCGGCGATGTAGGCGTCCCACACCGCTTCCACTTGCGGCAGCGAGAACAGCAGGGTGATGTTGACGTTGACGCCTTCGCGGGTCAGCGCCTGAAACGCGCGGATGCCGGCGGCGGTGGCCGGAATCTTGATCATGGCGTTGGGGCGGGCGATTTCCGCCCACAGGCGGCGCGCAGCGGCCAGGGTGCCGGCCTCGTCGTTGGACAGCTCCGGCGACACTTCCAGGCTGACATAGCCGTCATTGCCCTGGCTGGCGTCGTACTGGCCGCGCAACAGATCGCAGGCGGCCTGGATGTCCGGCACCACCAGCGCTTCGTAACGCGCCTCGGCCGATAGACCGGCGTCCGCCTTCAGACGGGCCAGATCGGCCTGGTAGCTGGCGTCGCCGCTGATCGCCTTGTAGAAGATCGCCGGATTGGAGGTCACGCCGGCGATGCCGTCGTCGGCCAGCAGGCGCGCCAGTTCGCCGGAAGCGATCAGTTCGCGGGACAGATTGTCCAGCCAGATGCGCTGGCCGAAGGGGCGGATGGATTGCAGTCGATTCATGGTGGAACGATCCAGGATAAAGTCAGAGCGGGCCCGGCGTCGCCGAGCCGGCCGGTGGTGGCCGCGCCATAGAGCCTGTTCAGAGTCTCGCGCACAAGGGCGAGACAAGACGAAAACAGCCGAGGAAGCGGAATGCACATACGGTACATGAGCATTTCGAAGCGGGTTTCTAACGCCGTATCGCCGAAGCGCAGCAGACTTTGAACAGGTTCTAAAATCGGCGGGCTAAAACGGACATCCTAACCCGCTTGGAGCGGCGCGCCAAGAGCGCCGACCCAAGCTTGCAAGAATACGCCGCATGCGGCCCCGCGGCGCGGCGCTCAGGCCGCTTGCGAGCCGCTGCGGCGGTCGCGCGGGAACACCGCGGAAAACACGCTGCCCTTGTCCGGCTCGCTGCGGATCTCCAGCCGCGCATGGTGGCGCGCCAGCACATGCTTGACGATGGCGAGGCCCAGGCCAGTGCCGCCGCTGCCGCGCGAACGGCCGCGGTCCACCCGGTAGAAACGCTCGGTCAGCCGCGGGATATGCTCGCGCGGGATGCCGATGCCGGTGTCGCTGACAGAGAAGCGCAACTGCTCGCCCTCCTCCTTCCAACTCAACGTGATGCAGCCGCCTTCCGGCGTGTAGCGCACCGCGTTGGACACCAGGTTGCCAAAGGCCGAATGCAGTTCCTGCTGACTACCCCACAACCAGGCGTCGCTGTGCCGGTCCAGCTTGACCTGGTGGCGGCCGTGGGACAGGCCCTCGGCCTCCACCATCAGCGTGTCCAGCATGTCCTGCATGTCCACCCGCTCCGACACCGTCGCCTTGGGGCTGTTCTCCAGCTTGGACAGGGTCAGCAGGTCCTCGACCAGGCTTTGCATGCGCCGTGACTGTTCCAGCATCATCGGCAGGAACTGGCGGAAGGTGGTGTCGTCCACCTGCGGCATATCCCCCAGCGTCTCCAGAAAGCCGCCCACCACCGTCAGCGGCGTGCGCAATTCGTGCGAGACATTGGCGACGAAATCCTTGTGCACGGTCTGCACCCGTTCCAGCTGAGTGATGTCGCGGGTCAGCAGCAGCTTGCGGGTGGAATCGAAGGGCACCATCTGCAAGGAGATCACCAGTTCGCGCGGCTGCACGAAGTTGAGCACCAGCGGCTGGCTGAAGCGCGCTTCGCTCATATAGGCGTGAAAGGCCGGCTGGCGGATCAGATTGAGAACCTGGTTGCCCACGTCGCGTTTGCGGTCCAGGCCCAGATGCTCCACCGCCATCGGGTTGATCCACTCGATGCGGTCGTGCTCGTCCAGCACCACCACCCCGTCCGGCATCGCCTCGCCAGCGTTGATGAAACGTTCCAGCGCGTGGGTGAGTTTTCTCTGGCTCTGGCTCTGGGTGCGCGTGATGCGGTACAGCGTCATGAAGATGGTGTGCCAGACGCCGAAACCATCCGGCACCCGCTCCGGCGTCGGCCGTTGCAGCCAGCGCAGCAGCAGCGCCACATGGTAGAGATTGAAGGCCAGCCAACTGCCCAGGCAGATGGCCACCGCGATCAGTCCGTCTTCCGCCGATGAACCCAGCCAGAAGCCGAGGCCGATGACGGCGGTCGCCAGTAGCGAGGCCAGCGTGCGTTTCAGGAATTCAGGCATCAGGCCTCACTGCTGGGTGGAGAAGCGGTAGCCGGTGCCGCGCACGGTCTGGATCAGCGCATCGTGGCCGGTGCCCTCCAGCGCGCTGCGCAGCCGGCGGATATGCACGTCCACGGTGCGTTCTTCCACGAACACATGGTCGCCCCATACCTGGTCCAGCAACTGGGAGCGCGAATGCACCCGCTCCGGATGGGTCATGAAGAAGTGCAGCAAGCGGAATTCGGTGGGGCCCAGATCGATGACGCCGCCGTTGCCGGTGACGCGATGGGTGACCGGGTCCAGCCGCAGGCCTTGCACGTCCACCGCGTCGTCGGTCATCTGCGGCGCGCGACGGCGCAGCACCGCCTTGATGCGCGCCAGCAGCTCGCGCGGCGAGAACGGCTTGGTGATGTAATCGTCGGCGCCGGTTTCCAGACCGGTGATCTTGTCCTGCTCGTCCGAGCGCGCGGTCAGCATGATGATGGGCACATGGCGGGTACGCTCGTCGGCGCGCAGGCGCTTGGCGATGTCCACGCCGCTGGCGCCCGGCAGCATCCAGTCCAGCAGCACCAGATCCGGCAGCGCGTTGCGCACCAGCGTCAGCGCCGCTTCGGCGGTGCTGGCCCGCAGCACATGGTGGCCGGCCTGCGCCAGGTTGAAGGCAATCAGCTCCTGGATTGCCGGTTCGTCTTCAACAAGCAAGATATTGGCTGGCATGGTTGATCCATTCCCGTTTGAGTGTGTGGCAAGGATAAAAACGGGTGATTACAAAAATATGACATTTCGTCAAACTTTCCCACTTTGGCGCAGATTATTTTAACGCGCCAGCCGTAGACGTCGCCAAAGCCAAAAAAAACGGGCCTGTTGCTGTGAACAGGCCCGGAATGGTCGTCGTCAATACAGATTTGATCTGACTAGAGACCAGGGACAAAGAGATCACCAGGACAGTTTCAAATGAGAGCGTATTGGGACTGTTCTCATCCGCAACGGATCTGGACAGGCGGGCCGCGGGACAGTGCGGCCAACCCTGATACGGCCAGCATTTTACGTAGCAAACAGGCGTTTTGATCAGATGGTTGATTGGATTTTCAGCCATTTCACCTTTTTTTATAAGTTTGTTTCGTCATATTTCCTTATAATCGAAGTATGGATAAGTTTGATAGAAAAATCATCGCCGCACTGCACGAAAACGCCCGCATCAGCTTCGCGGAACTGGCCCGGCGCGTGAACCTGTCGCCGCCGGCGGTGGCGGACCGGGTGAGCAAACTGGAGCGCGGCGGAGTGATCACCGGCTACCGCGCCACCATCGATCCCAACAAGGTGGGCATGCCGATCTGCTGCATGATAGAGCTGACGGTCAAGCATCTGGAGTACTTCGCGGTGATAGAGGAAATCCGCACCATGCCGGAGATCATCGAATGCATGTCGGTGACCGGCACCAGCGGGCTGATGATGAAGGTGGTGGTGGACAATATGCCCACGCTGCAGGCATTGATCGCGCGCCTGATGCAGTTCGGCGACACCAAGACCTCGATCGTGATCGAGGTTCCGGTGCCGCCACGCCTACCCGATCTGCAGCAGGACGACTGAAAACGCTTGTGGTCAAATGGCGACAAGCCGCATCAATGTTCCTCCGCTCCCAAATATCTGATTTTTAATCATTCCTGTGCCGATAGGCCGCTGCAATGACGCTGGCAATTTCGCACAGCGAAACTTAACTTCGAAATAATCCCCTTCCGCCACCCCGGCGCATACAGTGGAAGCGCACTCTGGGCCGGTTGCCGATGGCTGGCCCGTCAGCGAAGGGGATGCGATGAAACCCAGCTTTCCGGACTGGCCGCTGCTGGCGCCAGACATGGTGGAAGCCGACGATAAGCGGCAATTCGTCACCGCGCTGGCGCGCGGCCTGGAACTGCTGCGCTGCTTCACTCCGGACGGCAAGGCGCTGGGCAATCAGGAACTGGCGTGCCGCAGCGGTCTGCCCCGCCCCACGGTGTCGCGCCTGACGCATACGCTGACCCGGCTGGGTTATCTGCGCTACACGCCGGCCTCCGGCAAATACCATTTGGAAATCGGCGTGCTGGCCTTCGGCTATGCGATGCTGGACAACCTGGCCATCTGCGACGCCGCGCATGCGCCGATGGCGGCGCTGGCGCGCCAGGCCCAGGCCGCGGTGGCGATAGGCGCCCGCGACCGCTTGGACATGGTGTATCTGCACGTGGCGCACAGCGAGGCCCACCTCACCATGCGCCGCCAGGTCGGCTCGCGCATTCCGCTGCACAGCTCAGCCATGGGCAAGGCTTGCCTGGCGGCCATGCCGGAAACCGAACGCGCCTTTCTGCTGGAACACCTCCGCCGCCGCCGCCCCGACGATTGGGCCGCCATCCGGCTGTCGCTGGAACAGGCATTCCGCGATTACGCCGAACGCGGTTTCTGCCTGTCTCTGGGCGAGTGGCAGCGCGGCGTCAACTCAGTCGGCGTCGCGATGCGCCATCCCAGCCACGGCCTGATCTCCTTCAACTGCGGCGGACCCAGCTTCCAGCTCAAGCGCCGCCGGCTGGAGGAAGACATCGGACCGCGGCTGCTGGACATGGCGCGTAGGCTGGCCGCGATGGACTTCGACGACGACCATTAGCAAAAGGAGTCGATGATGATTCACGATCCCAATCCACAATGCCCCCGGCCGGAAACCACGCGGCGCTTGCACAAACCGGCACCACGGGCGCGTCCGGCGCCGGTCTTAAACGGCGGGCTGTTGCTCGGCATCCTCATCTCCAGCGCCCTCGCCGCCGACTGCCGCGCCGCCGAATTCCTGGTCGGCGTGCCGCTGTCGCTCAGCGGCGGCCTGGCTCGCGTCGGCAGCGAAATGGAACGCGGCATCGCCACCGCCGCCGCCGACTTCAACCAGTCCCAGTCGCGCCATCGCATCCGCTTGCTGGTGCAGGACGACGAGTCCGCGCCGGCCAAGGCGGTGGCCGCGGTCGAACGGCTGGCCAGCCAGGGCGTCGTCGCCATCGTCGGCGGCTACAGCTCCAATATCGTCGCTCCGGCCTCGGACAGCGCCAACAGGCTGGGCCTGGTCTACCTGACCAGCGGCGCGCTGAGCCAGGGCCTCAGCCGCCGCGGCCTGTCCAACTTCTTTCGCATCAACGACAACAACGGCTATGCGCGGGCGGTGTCCCGCTTCCTCGCCGAGGTCGGCGTCGCATCGGTGTCCATTCTTTATTCCAACCGCGATGCCAGCCAGGAGCTGGCTCAGCTGCTGCTGCGGCACAACCAGGCGCGCGGCATCCGACGCAACCTCATGCATGGCTTCGAGCCCGGGGTGCAGGATTTCAAGCCCTTGCTCAACAAGGTGAGGCTGCGGGACAAGCCGGACATCATCGTGATGATCGCCTATGAAAACGACTATATCGGCATGCTGCGCGCCGCCCGCGTGCTCAAGCCGGAGGTCAAGGCCATGCTGGGGGTCTGGGGCCTGGCCACCTCGAAGATGGCCGCCGATTTCCCGGAACTGGTCAACAATGTGCTGGGAGCGGCCTTGCTGTCCTATCCACCCAGTTTCAAAACCGAGGCCGGCCGGCGCTTCTACGCCAGCTACCATGCGCGCTACCGGAACGCGCCGGACTACATGAGCGAGATGGCCTATGTGCAAGGCCAAGTTTTGTTCGAGGCCATCGCCCGCGCCGCCGACAAGGGCAGCCTGAAACGCCCCGGCGGACTGGCGGCGGAGCTGCGCAACACCCGGCGCGACACCTTGATCGGCCCGCTCAGCTTCGACGCCAATGGCGACAATCCCCACTTCACCCAATACATAGGCCAGCATCAGGACGGCGGCCGCGTGGTGCTGGTCTCGCCCGCCGCGCAGGCCACCGGCAAGCTGAATTACCCAGCGGTGCCGTGGCAGATCAAAGGCAAGGATCAATGACCGACTTTGTTTCCCCCGCCGCCCCCGAGCACGGCTTGCGCGAACTGCTGGGCTTCCACGTCGTCCGCTGGGAAGCCGGCCTTGCCATCGTCGAACTGGACATCGGCCCTCGGCATTTGAACCCGGCCGGCGTGGTGCACGGCGGCGTCTACGCCGCCTTGCTGGACGCGGCCTGCGGGCTGTGCGGCACCTGGCGGCCGCTGGGCGAGACGCCGCGCGCCTGCGTCACCTTGTCGCTGACCACCAGCTTCACTCGCCAGGTCTGCGCCGGCCGCATCCACACGGTGGCCACCCTGCGCAGCCAGGGGCGGCGCATCTACCATGCCAGCGCGGAAGCGTTCGACGAGCAGCGACGGCTGCTGGCCTTTGGCGAAGCCTGCCTGCGCTACCGCGGCGCGCCGGAATGAAATCAGGCCATGGTTCCTTGGAACCATGGCCTGAGCGGTGCAACAGCCGGCGAGTTTACTTGGCGGCCTGCCAGGCCACCGCGGTATCGATCATGCGGTTGGAGAAGCCCCATTCATTGTCGTACCAGGCCAGCACTTTGACTTCACGACCGCCGATCACGCGGGTCAGCGTCGCGTCGAAGGTGCTGGACGCCGGGTTGTGCAGGAAGTCGCAGGACACCAGCGGCAGGGTGTTGACGCCGAGCACGCCCTTCAGCGGGCCGTTGGCGGCGGCGGTGATCAGCTGGTTCACTTCTTCCTTGCTGGTATCGCGGCCGGCGGTGAAGGTCAGGTCCACCAGCGACACATTGCTGACCGGCACGCGCACGGCGAAACCGTCCAGCTTGCCTTTCAGCTGCGGCAGCACCAGGCCCACCGCGGCGGCGGCGCCGGTCTTGGTCGGGATCATGGACACGGCGGCGGAACGGGCGCGGCGCAGATCCTTGTGATCGGTGTCCAGCAGCACTTGGTCATTGGTGTAGGCGTGCACCGTGGTCATCAGACCGCGTTCGATGCCTATGGTGTCGATCAGCGGCTGCACCATCGGGGCCAGACAGTTGGTGGTGCAGGAGGCGTTGGAGACGATGGTCATCGCGCTGCTCAACTGCTGATGGTTGACGCCGTAAACCACGGTGGCGTCCACGCCTTCGCCGCCCGGAGCGGAGATCAGCACTTTCTTGGCGCCGGCCTGCAGATGCGCGCCGGCTTTTTCGCGGGAGGTGAACAAGCCGGTGCATTCCATCACCACGTCCACGTTCAATTCTTTCCACGGCAGCTCGGCCGGGTTGCGGATGGCCAGCAGCTTGATCTTCTTGCCATTGACCACCAGATGATCGCCGTCCAGCGCCACGGAAGCGGCGAACGGACCATGCACGCTGTCGTAACGGGTCAGGTGTTCATGCAGCTCCGGCGAGGCCAGATCGTTGATGGCGACGATCTCGATGTCCTGATCGGCATAGCGCTCTTGCCATGCACGCACAATCATGCGGCCGATGCGGCCGTAACCATTGATAGCAACTCGCAACGTCATGATGCATCCTCCAAGTTGAAATGGCGCAAGGTCATCTTCCCGTGCCCTGCGCCACCACTGTCCGCCTGATTCCGCTTGTAATCAACTCGCTACATAAGTAGTGGGCGAATTACCAACATCGACAGTGCGGAAATTCCGCCAGCGCTTGCCGTGCGTCAAATTCCGCCGTCCGCCGCCCGGTGTTCAACCCTGCAAGGCGGCGGCGTAATCGCCGGCGTCGCTATTCAATACTATATGCAATAGCGTGCCGGAGAAGGCGGTGACGCCGCTGGCGCCCAGCTGTTGCAAAGCCGCCTGGTCCACCAAGGCCGCGTCGGCCACTTCCACCCGCAGCCGGCTGCCGGCCACGGCCTCCACCTTGCGCACATTGGCCGCGCCGCCCAGCGCCGCCAGCCAGCGTTCGCGGTCGATGCCGACCACTTCGCCCAAGGCCTGAACCGGCGCCGTGGCGGACGGCGCGGCAGCCGCTTCGGGATTGCCCAGCGCGACGCGGATCTCGTCGGCGATCAGGTCCGCCTCCGGTCCCAGCACCACTTGCACGCTGCCGGCGGCCGGCTTGATCAGGCCGCGCGAACCCAGCGCCTTCAGCGCGGCTTCGTCCACCTTGTCATTGCTGGCCACTTGCAGGCGCAAGCGGGTGGTGCAGGCGTCAACGGATTTCAGATTGGCGCCGCCGCCCAGCGCGGCGATGAAGGCGCGCGCGCGGCCGCTGCCGGCGGAGACAGCAGCCATGGCCACAACGACATCTTCACGGCCCGGGGTTTTGAGGTCGAACTTCTTGATGAAGAACACGAACAGCACGTAGTAGAGCGCGAAATAGCCTATGCCCACCGGGACCAGCAACAACGGATTGGTGGACAGGCCGAAGTTCAGCAGGTAATCGAACAGGCCGGCGGAGAAGCCGAAACCCAGCTTGATGTTGAGCGCGTGCATCAAGGCCATGGCCAGGCCGGTCAGCACCGCGTGGATGGCGTACAGCGCCGGGGCCAGGAACATGAAGGCGAATTCCACCGGCTCGGTGACGCCGGTCAGCATCGCGGTCAGCGCCATCGAGAACAGCAGGCCGCCGACGGCTTGCTTGTTTTCCGGCTTGGCGGTGCGGTACATCGCCAGGCAGGCGGCCGGCAGGCCGAACATCATCACCGGGAAGAAGCCGGACATGAACATGCCGGCCGTCTTGTCGCCGGCGAAGAAACGGGTCAGATCGCCGTGCACCACCTTGCCGGCGGCGCTGGCGAAGTCGCCCACCTGGAACCAGACTATGGTGTTGAGGATGTGATGCAGGCCGGTGACGATGAGCACGCGGTTGAGCACGCCATAGGCGAACACGCCGATCTCGCCGGCGCCGATCAGCCAGCGGCCCACGCTATCGATGCCGATCTGCACCGGCATCCACACATAGCCGAGCACCGCGCCCAGCAGCAGCATGGAAAAACCGGTGACGATGGGCACGAAGCGCTTGCCGCCGAAGAAGGCCAGATAGCTGGGTAGCTTGATGTCCTTGTAGCGGTTGTACAAGGCGCCGGCCACCAGGCCGGACAGGATGCCGGACAGCACCCCCATATTGAGTTTTTCGTCTATCACCTTCAGCACCGCGGTGATCACCAGGTAGCCGATGGCGCCGGCCAGGCCGGAGGTGCCGTTATTGTCCTTGGCGAAGCCCACCGCCACGCCGATGGCGAAAATCAGCGCCAGGTTGCCGAAAATGGCGTCACCGGCCTGGGCCATCATCTTGATGTTGAGCAGATCGGGCTGGCCCAGGCGCAGCAGCAGGCCCGCCACCGGCAGAACGGCGATAGGCAGCATCAGCGCGCGGCCCAGCTGCTGGATGCCGGCGAATTTATTGTCAGAGGTACTCACGTCTCATCTCCCAATGTTTGGTCGCCATGGAGGCATGGCGTCCCAGCCTTCTTGTGTGTGTTGCGCTAAGTGTCTCGCTGCCGCGTTGTCCCCGCGGCATGCGCGTCAAACCTCGAACTTCAATCCAGCGGCCACCATTCGGCGGCGCGCGCGCGCACCGCGGCGGCGGAGTCCAGCGCCAGCAGCGCTTCTGCGCGCTGGCGACAGCCTTGCTGTTCCAGTGTTCTCACCCTGGCCTTGATCTCCGGCACCAGGCCGGGGCTGACCGACAGCTCGGCGACGCCGAGGCCGACCAGCACCGGCGTCGCCAGCGGATCCGAAGCCAGCGCGCCGCACACGCCCACCCATTTGCCGTGCCGGCTGGCGCCGGCCACGGTCTGAGCGATCAGGCGCAGCAGCGCCGGGTGCAGCGCGTCCAGGCTGGCGGCCAGCGAGGCGTTGCAGCGGTCCATCGCCAGCGTGTATTGGGTCAGATCATTGGTGCCTATGGACAGGAAATCGGCCTCGGCGGCCAGTTGGTCGGCCAGCAGCGCGGCGGAGGGCACTTCCACCATCACGCCCAACTGCGGCCGCTCGCTCAGCCCCATTTCCTCGGCCAGTTCGTCGATGCGCCGACGCAGGCGTCGCAGTTCGCCGACCTCGGCGATCATCGGCACCAGGATGCGCAGCCGCGACAAGGGCTGCAGCATCAGCAGCGCGCGCAGCTGTTCGTCCAGCATTTCCGGGTGGGCGAAGCCGGTGCGGATGCCGCGCAGGCCCAAGGCCGGGTTGGGTTCCGGCGGCAGGGTCAGATAGGGCACTTCCTTGTCGCCGCCCACGTCCAACGTGCGGATGATGGCGGCGCGGCCCTGCAATTCGTCCAGCACCGCCTGATAGGCATTGGCCTGTTCATAGCGATCCGGCGCGTGCTGGCGGTCGATGAACAGGAATTCAGTGCGCAGCAGGCCGACGCTGTCGGCGCCGTGGAGCACCGCGTCGCGCGCGTCCTGCTCATTGGCGATATTGGCGGCCACTTCGATGCGCACGCCATCCAGCGTCACCGCCGCGCCATCGGCGTCGGCGCGCATCGCCGCGCGGCGCTGTTCCAGCGCGCTCATCTGTTGCCGCGCGGTGGCCAAGGCGTCGGCGTCCGGCTCCGGCTGGCACCAGCCCTGGCCGGCGTCCAGCAGCAATTGGCTGCCGGCTTCCAGCCGCAGCACCTGCGGTCCGCACGCCACCAGCGCCGGAATGCCGAGCGCGCGCGCCAGGATGGCCACGTGGCCGCTGGCGCCGCCGGCGGCGGACAGAATGCCGGCCACCCGCTCGCGCGGCAGCCGGGTCAATTCGGAAGGGGCCAGGTCCTCGGCCACCAGGATGGAGGCCGGATACAGTTCGGGCGCGCCTTGCGCGTCGCCGAGCAGCGCCTGCAGCACCTGACGTTCGATGTCCTTGAGATCGGTTGCCCGTTCCGCCAGCAAGGGGCTGCCCAGGCCGGACAGCACGCGGCATTGCGTGCGCACCGCCTGGCGGAAAGCGTGGCCGGCGCCGTGGCCGGCGGCGATGTCCCGCTCGGCGGCGGCTTGCAGCTCAGGGTCTTCCACCAGCGCCAGATGCGCGGAGAAAATATCGCTCTGCGAGGTCTGGCCGCGACGCAGCGCGTCGTCGATGGCGGTGGCAATGCCGGAGCTGACTTGAGCCAGCGCCCGGCGCAGCTGTTCGCGTTCCTCGTCGGCGTTGACCGCGAACTCCGGCAGCGCCGGCTCGAAAGCGTCCAGGCGCACCACCTGGCCGATGGCCAGGCCCGGCGCGGCGCACACGCCGCCTATCCAGCCGGCCGGCAGGTCGCGCGCCGGCGCGCTGACGACCGTCGCCGGCGCGCCGTGGCCGGATTCGGTGCGGGTCTGCAAGGCGGTGATCACCGCGGCCGCGGCCGCGGCGGCATCCTCGCCCTGGGCCAGCACCGCCACATCGTCGTCCTCGGCCACGCCCAGGCCCATCAAGGCCACCACGCTGCGGGCATTGGCCGCCTGGCCGTTGAATTCCACCTGCACGCTGGCTCGATATTGGCGCGCCGCGTTCTGCACCAAGGCCGCCGGCCGCGCGTGCAGGCCGCCGGCATGGCGCACCGTGGCCTGGCCGCGGCTTTGCGGGCCCTCGTCGGCCAGGTCTTCGGCGCCATTGCCGCCGCCGCTCAGCGTCAGCAACGGGGTGCGCCCGGCTTGCAGCATGCCTTCCGCCTTATGCTCCAGCGCGTAGTCCTCGCCATTGGCGATCACCACCATGGTCAGCAGCGACGGCGCGCGGCGCGCCACCGCGTCCAGGTCCACCTCGATCAGCGGCTGGCCGCGACGCACGCGCTCTCCGGTCCGCACCAAGGGCCGGAAACCGTCGCCGTCCAGCTTGACGGTATCGATGCCGATATGGATCAGCACTTCCGCGCCATTGGCCGCGCGCAGCGTCAGCGCGTGACCGGTGCGCGCCAGTTGCGCCACCTCCCCGTCACAGGGCGCCAGCAGGGAGCCGGACAGCGGCTCTATCGCCAGACCGTCACCCATCATCAGGCCGGCGAACACCGGATCGGGCACCCGGTTCAGCGCTACCGCCGGGCCGTCGAACGGCGCGGTGAGTTCGAGCGTAGCAGACATGGGGACTCCTCCATCTTGTTGTTGAGCGCCGCGCCGGGCCGGTCCCTATCGGCCCTGGCGGCGAGCCCGCCGGCAAGGACGGGCGCTTGCGACGCGCCCCGATTCGCATGGCTGATCGGGGCGCGGTTTTCTTCTGGTGCGGTGCTGCGCGCCGGGCGCTCAGCGGGTGCAGGTCACCTTGGACAGATGGCGCGGCACGTCGGGGTTCAGGCCGCGCGCCTCGGACAGGCTCGCCGCCATCAGGTAGAAGCTCTGCACCGCCAGCAGCGGGTCCAGCGCCGGGTCGTCGGCCAACGCCAGCGTCAGGTCGCGGCTGGCGACATCGGCCGGCGCGGCCAACAGCACCTTGGCGCCGCGACCGCGCATCTCGGCGGCCAATTCGATCAGCCCCTGCTGCTCGGGTCCGCGCGGCGCGAAAATCAGCAGCGGATAGCCATCGTCGATCAGCGCCATCGGGCCGTGCTTGATCTCGGCGCCGGAGAAGGCCTCGGCCTGGATCACGCAGGTTTCCTTGAACTTGAGCGCGGCCTCCAGCGCCACGGTGAAGCCCAGGCCGCGGCCCACCACCATGATGCGTTCGGCGTCCACCAGCGCGTCCACCGCCGGCCGCCAGTCCTGGCGCGTGGCTTCGGTCAGGCGCTGCGGCAGATTGGCCAGCGCGGCCAGCAGGCCTTCATCGCCCTGCCAGTGCGCGACCAAACGCGCCACCGCGGACAGGGTGGCGATATAGCTCTTGGTGGCGGCCACGCTTTTCTCGTCGCCGGCGCACAAGGGCACCGCCCATTCGCAGGCGGCGGCCAGCGGCGATTGATGTTTGTTGACCAGCGCCACGGTGCGCGCGCCGGCGACGCCCAGCGCCTTCATGGTGTCGATCAGATCCGGGCTCTGACCGGACTGGGACAAGGCCACCGCCAACTGGCCCTTCACCGCCAGCGGCGCCTGATGCAGGGTGATCAGCGACATCGGCAAGGACACCACCGGCACGCCCAGGCGCTGCATCGCCAGATAGGCGAAGTAAATGGCGGCGTGGTCGGAACTGCCCCGGGCCACGGTCAGCGCCAGGCTGGGGCGTTCCGCCGCCAGCGCGCGGCCCAAGGCGGCCAGCGCTTCATCGGCGTACATATGCTGCGCGGCCACCGCTTCGGCGGCGTACAGCGCTTCTTCAAGCATCAACGAGGCCAATCTGTTCTCCCTCTACGTAGACTTGCTGCAAATTCAAATCCGCGTCCATCACCACGATGTCGGCCCAGGCGCCGGCGGCGAGGCGGCCGCGATCGGCCAGGCCCAGGTAGTCGGCCGGGTACAAGGACAGGCGGTTCGACGCATCGGCCAGCGGCAGTCCGATGGACACCAGATTGCGCAGCGCCTGATCGGTGGTCAGCGTGCTGCCGGCCAGGGTGCCGTCTGTCAGGCGCACGCCGCCCATGCACTTGGTCACCGAGTGCGAACCCAGCCTGTATTCGCCGTCCGGCATGCCGGCGGCGGCGGTGGAATCGGTAACGCAGTACAGACGCGGAATCGAGCGCAGGGCGGCGCGGATCGCGCCGGGGTGAACGTGGAGCAGATCGGGAATCAGCTCGGCGTACTCGGCATGCGCCAGCGCCGCGCCCACCATGCCGGGCTCGCGGTGGTGCAGGCCGCTCATCGCATTGAACAGATGGGTGAAGCCGGACGCACCTTGCTCCAGCGCCTGCACCCCGTCTTCGTAACTGCCCAAGGTATGGCCCAACTGCACCTTGACGCCCTGCTGCGCCAACTGGCGGATGATGTCCATATGGCCGGCGATTTCCGGCGCCAGCGTGATCAGCGACACCGGCGCCAGCGCGCGGTAGGCGTCCACTTGGGCCATCACCGCGCGACAGGCGTCGTCCGGCTGGGCGCCCAGCTTGCCGGGGTTGATGTAGGGGCCTTCCAGGTGAACGCCCAGGATGCGGGCGCCGCCGGGACGGCGTTCGCGACAGGAGGAACCGAGCGCGCGCAACACCTGTTCGATCTCGTCCGGCGGCGCGGTCATGGTGGTGGCCAGCAAGGATGTGGTGCCGAAGCGCGCATGCAGCCTGGCCACCTTTTCGGCGGCGCTGCCGCCTTCCATGATGTCGACGCCGCCGCCGCCATGGACGTGCAGGTCGATGAAGCCCGGCAGCAGATAGCGTTCGACCGCGCGGCCGGAGGCCAGCCGCGCGTCTATGGCCTCGATGCGGCCGTCGGCAGCCAGTTTCAGTTCGCCGTCCATCCAGCCGGCTTCGGTCAGGATGCGTCCTTGCAGCACTCGGTGTTGGGTCATCGTCTCAGTTCGGCAACAAAATCGTAGTAGTCGTTACGGCAATAGGTATCGGTCAATTCAATCGCGATGTTCTCGGCGTTGAAGCCGATGCGGGTGATCAGCAACATCGCTTCTCCGGGGCGGATGCCGGCCAGCGTGGCGATGTCGCCGGAGGCGTTCACCGCGCGGATATGCTGCAGCGCGCGCACCACCGAATGGCCGTTGGCGTCCAGATGGGCGTACAGCGAGGTGCCCACTTGCTGCGGCTCCGGCAGATAAGCCACCGGCAGCGTCGTCATCTCGATCGCCATCACCACCCCGTCGGCCAAGCGTTGGCGCTTCAGCCGCGACACTTGCGAGGTGGGCGACAGCCCCAGCTTGATCACTTCCTCATTGCTGGGCGCGAACACGCCGCGCTCCAGCCACACCGACGACGGCACGAAGCCGCGCTGGCGCAATTGTTCGGTAAAGCCGGTCAGCCGCGACAAGGGCTGTTCCAGCCGCGGCGTGATGAAGGTGCCCGAGCCCTGGCGCCGGCGAATCAGGCCCTGCTCCAGCAGCACATCCATCGCCTTGCGCGCCGTCACGCGCGAAATGCCCAGTTCTTCGGAAAACGTGCGCTCCGACGGCAGCGCCTCGTCCGCCTGCCACCAGCCGGCGTTGATGGCGTCGGCCAGTTTCCGCGACAGCTGCAGATACAGCGGCGTGGTCAGGGTTTCATCCGGTTTCAATGCTAGCCAGCGATTTTCCATGGGTTGTCTGCAAGTGGTCTGAAAACACCAGTGTATAACCGGCGTCCCCAAGCTGGCATCTCCGACACGAGCGCCGCGCGAATCCAGCGCTGCTGGCATACCGCGAACGTTAATACCACATTAATACCACGTCAATACCATTTTATTTACCTCCCTTGCCGTCAGCTTGCTGCATGGCAGCAAAACGACAAAGGGATGATTTGGCAGGAAAAAATGACGGCCTCTCGCGCCGTGACCGTCGGGACAGGTCTGTGGATGAGCGTTTTTTGCAAGAATCAAGCGGATGCAAGACCACACAGTAAGTATGGCAATAGTACCCACCGCCAAACTTACATTAAAAATAGTCGTCCCATTTTAAATCATATGGCATTCATATGATGATTGGACTGCTCGGCAAACTGCTGGGCGCTTGCATACCACTCGTAGCTCAAAGGAGTCAGAATGAAACCACAACTGCGCCTTCCCGCCGCCCTCGCCCTGGCCTGCCTCAGCGCGCCGCTCTGGGCCCACGGCACCATGGAAGTGCCGATCAACCGTACCTATAGCTGCTTCAAGGAAGGCGCGGAATCGCCCAAGTCCGCCGCTTGCCAGGAAGCCCGCCGCGTGGGCGGTACCCAGGCCATGTACGACTGGAACGGCATCAACCAGAATCCGCAGGGCGACAATCACGCGGCGGTGGTGCCGGACGGCAAGCTTTGCGCCGGCGGCCAGGACAAGTTCAAGGGCTTCAACCTGGCGCGCACCGACTGGCCGAAAACCAAGCTGGTGACTGACGCCAACGGCAACTACGAGTTCGTCTACCACGCCACCGCGCCGCACCAGACCAAGTACTTCAAGTTCTATGTGACCAAGAACGGCTGGGATCAGAGCAAGCCGCTGAAATGGTCGGACCTGGATCCGCAGCCCTTCCACACCGTGACCGGCAATCCGCCGCTGGACGCCAACAAGCGCTACCACATGGTGGCCAAGCTGCCGGCCGGCAAGAGCGGTCCGCACATCATCTTCAATGTCTGGAAACGCGCGGACAGCGAGGAAGCGTTCTACTCGTGCTCCGACGTGGTGTTCGGCGATGGCACCAATCCGCCGGAACCGCCGCCGGTGACCAATCCGTGGAAGGAAATCGGCAAGGTGACCGCCTATGAGAACCTGCCGAACAACAGCACCGCCACGCTGCGCGTGTTCGACGCCAAGGGCGGCGACGCGGAAACCATCCAGGTCAAGCTGGACGCCGTCAGCGGCCAAATGGCCAACTGGCCGTACGAGCTGGGCGTGAAAGTGAACGCGACTTCCAAGGCGATCCGCATCGGCGTGATGAACCAGAAGCAGCGCACGGTGAACATCACGCCGGAACGCAGCGCCACCGCCAACCGCGTGTATCTGAATGACGGCTACAAGGGCTATACCTACCAGATCGACCTGAAGAAGGGCGACGGCGGCATCAACCCGCCGCCGGTGGGCGACGCCTGGAAAGAAGGCGTGTCCTACACCGCCGGCCAGATCGTCAGCTATCAGGGCAAGAAGTACCGCTGCCTGCAGCCGCACACCGCCTGGGCCGGCGCCGGCTGGACCCCGTCCAGCCAGCCCGCCTTGTGGGCGCCGGTCTGAGCATCCCGCCTAGTCGGCGCGCGGGCTGAAGCTCTGACGCGCTGACTCGCCGGCCTTCCCGATCCCGGAAGGCCGGTTTCTCCCACCCTCCTCCTGCCGCGGGTCCACGCCTCGGACGGCGGCCACGCCATGCCCGCGCGCCGGCAGGACGGCTGCCGCGCGTCGCCTGCGGGATATGCAAGAAAGCCGATTCCGATGCCAAGCTCGACCCAGACCTATCCGCCCATCGCCGCCTGGCTGCACTGGATTTGCGCAGTCGTGATCCTGTGGGCGATGATCAGCGGCTTCGCGCTCGCCTCCGGCGCGCTGCCGCCCGCCGTCGCCGCGGCGATTCCGCCGTTCAACGTCGCGCTGACCACGCTGTTGATGCCCGTGTTCCTGCTGCGCGTCGTCTACCGCGCCAGCTTCCGCATGCCGCCGCCGGCCGGCATTCCGCCGGCCAAGCACCGGCTGGCGCGCCGCGCGCATGCGCTGCTCTATCTGCTGAGTGGTTTATCGCTGGCCAGCGGCTGGTTGATGATGGAGCGGCCGGTCGACGTGTTCGGCCTGATCACGCTGCCGCCCAGCCTGGAGGCCGGAGCAAGCACCCAAGCGCTGGCCAGGCTGCACTTCGCCAGCAACGTTCTCTTGGCCCTGCTATTGACCGCCCATATCGGCGCGGTGATTCAACACCAGCGCCAGGGCCGGCGCCTGCTACGGCGTATGTCGCTACTGACGGGCTAAGAATCTGTTCAAAGTCTGCTGCGCTTCGGCGATACGGCGTTGAACAGGCTCTAACGCCGCCAACTGATCAACACCACCGCAGCCACGATCACGCTCATCGCCAGCATCTCGTGCAGGCCGATGTGCTCGCCGAGGAAGACCACGCCCAGCAAAACCGCGATCACCGGGTTGACGTAGGCGTAGCTGGTGGCGGCGGCCGGAGACACCGTCTTCAGCAAGTGCAGATAGGCGCTGTAAGCGATGATGGAGCCGAACACCGCCAGGTAAAACAAGGCCAGCCAGCTGGACAGAGTCGGCATCGCCTGCAGCTTCTCGCCATAAGCCTGGCTGGCCAGCAACAAGGCCGCGCCGCCGAAGATCATCATCCAGGCGCTGCCCATCGGTCCCTTGGGCTGAGCCAGATGGCGGCTCCAGGCCGAACCCAGCGCCCAACCGGCGGAGGCCAGCAGCAGCAGCGCGGCGCCGCTGGGGCTGGCCTTCAGATTGGCCCCCATATTCAACAGCACCATGCCGCAAACGCCCAGACCAATGCCGGCCCATTCCACCTTGCGCGCCTTTTGACCGAACATGCGCGCGAACAACAGGGTGAACAGCGGCACGGTGGCGATCACCAAGGCGGCCACGCCCGAGGACACGTCTTTCTCCGCCACGGTGACCAAGCCGTTGCCCACCGCCGGCATCAGCACGCCGAGCAAGGCGGCGCCGCCCAGCTCGCGCGCGTTCGGCATCGGGTATTTGCGCAGCCACAGATAGGCCAGCATCAGCCAGCCGGCCAGGGAAAAGCGCAGGCCGGCCATCATCATCGGCGGCCAGGACTCGATGCCTATGCGTATGCCCATATAGGTTGAGCCCCAGATCACGTACAGGGCGAAGAAAGCGGCGAGGGTCAGCGGGGGGATGCGCGAAAACGGCATGGTGCGGCTCGGGAAAGTGGAACCGGATACCATGCCGTATGGGAATGTCCGTGGCAAGTCTAATTTTGCCGCGGACGCGGCCGACTCAACGCGTGGCCAGGCGCTGCAAAATGTTGGAGAACTCTTCCATATAACTGTCGAAGCGGGTGGCCAAGCGGTCGACGTCGGTGGCGAAGCGGTTATACGCCACCACCGCCGGAATCGCCGCGAACAGGCCGATGGCGGTGGCCACCAATGCCTCGGCGATGCCCGGCGCCACCGTGGACAAGGTGGCCTGGCCGGCATTGCCCAAGCCGATGAAGGCATGCATGATGCCCCACACCGTGCCGAACAGGCCAATGTAAGGGCTGACCGAGCCGACGGTGGCGAGGAAGGAAGTATGGCTGTCCAAAGTATCCAGCTCGCGCTGCGCCGCCGCCTTCATCGCCCGGCGCGAGCCGGCCATGATGTCGGACAGCTCGGTGCCGTTGCGGCCGCGCAGTTTCAGGAACTCGGCAAAACCGGACTGGAAGATGCGCTCCATGCCCACGGTGTCGTTGCGGCGGCTGGCATCCTCATACAGACGATTCAAGTCCGCGCCGCTCCAGAAATTGCGCTCGAACTCGTCGCTATTGCGCCGCGCCGCGCGCAGCACCGCGATCTTGTTGAAAATCAACGCCCAGGACAGCACCGACATCAAGGCTAGGCCGGCCATCACCAATTGCACCATCAAGCTGGCGTCCAGGATCAGGCTCAGGAAAGAAATCTGTTGCACGGCAACTCCTCTTGTAATCGCCAGGCTCAGCGCAATACGCGGCCTGTTTCCAAATCAATGATGGTGGACGGTTTGCGCCTCTTGCCGATGCGGCCCGGCAGGGTCAGCACTCGCTGGCGGAAAGCCTGTTGGCAGGCGCGCGCGGTTTTCAGCGATTGCTGGCCGGCGCGGTTGGCCGAGGTGGACACCAGCGCCGTGCCCAGGCTGCGACACAGCGCGGCGGCCTCGCCATGGGCGGTGACGCGCACCGCGATCTTGTCGTGCTTGCCGCGCAGCGCCGGTGGCACCCGGCGCGAGGCCGGCAGCAAAAAAGTATATGGACCCGGCCAGTAGCGCGCCAGTTCCGCGTATTGAGCGGCGGACAGCGGGCGGATCAGGTGGCGGATCTGGCCGACATCGGCGGCGATCACGATCAGCCCCTTGTGATTGGGCCTGGCCTTGATCGCCAGAATCTTGCGGATGGCGCGCACATCCAGCGGATTGCAGCCCAGGCCGTAGCAGGACTCGGTGGAATAGGCGATGACCTCGCCCTGTTTCAGCGCGGCGCGGGCTTTGAGCTGCAACGGGCGTCCGGGCAGCCGGGGCAAGGGCCGCTCCCGGCCGGGGGTGAACTTCATGATGATGGGCGGCGATGCGAAAATAAAGCCGCATTGTACCGCTGTCCGCGACGGCGACCTAGCGCTTCAACGCATCCCCATCGTCGTCTTCCGGCGCCGGGCGCCAGGCATAGCAACGCAGCGGCGGCCTGTCGCTGTGGAATTGTTTCAACCAATACGCCAGCCGGCGCCAGCAGCGGCGCTCATGGCGCAGGAAATGCGCAACCTTGCGCCATCGGCCTTCGGCCTCCGGCTCTGCCGCCGGTGCGATGTGACTCATGATGTCTTCTCCTCGGCATCAGGCGCAGTATCCGGCTGGCAACCGCCCTGCCTGCGCCACTCGCCTCCAATCTAGAAGAAGCCGCATCAAGCCAATGTCGAATTTTCGATGCCGGCTGCAAAAATGCCATAAATCTGCCCCTTTCCTCCACCGGCCCGCTCCGATATTTTTAAGCATTTGGAACCTAGCCAAGCTGTCGATATCATTCATTGAACCCATAAAATATTTTTGCCATCCTCTTGCCGCCGCGCCATCCCGCGGCCGCAATGAGCCAGTTTCCTGATTCAAGTTATTGAAAGAACGAACGCTATGAGCATCTTGGTAACCGGCGGCGCCGGCTTCATCGGCGGCAATTTCGTACTGGACTGGCTGGCGCAGAGCGACGAAACCGTCGTCAATCTGGACGCGCTCAGCTACGCCGGCAATCTCGACACCCTGAAATCCCTGGAGCAGGACCCGCGCCATGTCTTCGTGCACGGCGATATCGGCGACCGCGCGCTGGTCGATGCCCTGCTGGCCGAGCACCGCCCACGCGCGGTGATCAACTTCGCCGCGGAAAGCCATGTCGACCGTTCCATCCACGGACCGGGCGATTTCATTCAGACCAATGTGGTCGGCACCTTCAATCTGCTGGAAAGCATGCGCGGCTACTGGGGCCAACTGACGGACGCGGAGCGCGCCGCCTTCCGCCTGCTGCATGTGTCCACCGACGAGGTTTACGGCTCGCTGAGCCCCGACGACGCGCCGTTCACAGAAAATCACCGCTACCAGCCGAACAGCCCCTACTCCGCGTCCAAGGCCGCGTCCGATCACCTGATGCGCGCCTGGCACCACACTTACGGCCTGCCGGTGCTGACCACCAATTGCAGCAATAACTACGGCCCCTATCACTTCCCGGAGAAGCTGATCCCGCTGGTCATCCTCAACGCCCTGGCCGGCAAGCCGCTGCCTATCTACGGCGACGGCAGCCAGGTGCGCGACTGGCTCTACGTCAAAGACCATTGCAGCGCCATCCGCCGGGTGCTGGAAGCCGGCACGCCCGGCGAAACCTATAATGTCGGCGGCTGGAACGAGAAAACCAATCTGGACGTGGTCAAAACCATCTGCGCCTTGCTGGACGAATTGGCGCCGCAGACCGACCCGACGCGCCGCTACGCCGAGCAGATCGCCTTCGTCGCCGACCGTCCCGGCCACGACAGCCGCTACGCGATAGACGCGCGCAAGCTGGAACGCGAGTTGGGCTGGCGGCCGCAGGAAACCTTCGACAGCGGCATCCGCAAAACCGTGGCCTGGTATCTGCAACATCAGGACTGGGTCGCCAATGTCAGCAGCGGCGCCTATCGCGACTGGGTGAACCAACACTATGGCTGAGCACGCGCCCACCATTCTGCTGACCGGAATCAACGGCCAGCTCGGTCACCAGTTGCAAAGCGCGCTGGCGCCGCTGGGCGCAGTCGTCGCGCTGAGCCGCGCTGAACTGGACCTGGGTCAGGCCGACAGCATCCGCCAGGCGCTGGAACGCCACCAGCCCGACATCATCGTCAATCCCGCCGCCTACACCGCGGTGGACCGCGCCGAGAGCGAACCCGAACAAGCCCACGCGGTCAACGCCGCCGCGCCGGCCTTGCTGGCGCAATGGGCGGCGCGGCGCCAGGCGCTGTTGCTGCACTATTCCACCGATTACGTGTTCAGCGGCGCCGGAGAACAACCCTGGCGCGAAGACGATGCGGCCGAGCCGCGCTCGGTCTACGGCCAGAGCAAATGGGCCGGCGAGCAAGCGGTGCGCGCCGCCGCGCCGCGGCATTTGATCCTGCGCACCAGCTGGGTGTTCGGCGCTCACGGCGGCAATTTCCTGAAAACCATTCTGCGTCTGGCCCGAGAGCGCGACAGCTTGAGCGTGGTGGCCGATCAGATCGGCGCGCCCACTTCCACCGCCTTGATCGCCGACGTCACCGTGGCGCTGCTGCGCGCTTACTTGCGCGATCCGGCCGGCTTCGCCTACGGTAGCTACCACCTGGCGGCGCAGGGCGAAACCAGTTGGCACGGCTATGCTCAACTGCTGACCGCCGAAGCGGTAAAACAGGGCTGCGTGCTGCGGCTGAGGCCAGCCGACATCGCGCCTATCGCCACGGCGGACTACCCGCTGCCGGCGCCGCGGCCGGCCAACTCCCGGCTGGACTGCGCCAAGCTGCGGCAAACCTTCGGCCTCGCGCTGCCACGCTGGGAGACCGGCGTCCAACAAGTGCTGGCCGAACTCTGCGCCCAGCCGCAAACGAAAGACAAGCAATGACCCAGGCACGCAAAGGCATCATCCTGGCCGGCGGCTCCGGCACCCGGCTATACCCGGCCACCATTTCCGTCAGCAAGCAATTGCTGCCGATCTACGACAAGCCGATGATTTATTATCCGCTGACCACGCTGATGCTGGCCGGCATCCAGGAAATCCTGATCATCTCCACCCCGCAGGACACGCCGCGCTTCGAGCAGTTGCTGGGCGACGGCAGCCAATGGGGCTTGCGACTGAGCTACGCGGTGCAACCCAGCCCGGACGGCCTGGCCCAGGCCTTCATCATCGGCGAGGGCTTCCTGGCCGGCGCGCCATCGGCGCTGGTGCTGGGCGATAATATCTATTACGGCCACGATTTCTCCGCCTTGCTGCAGGACGCCAACGCCAAGCACAGCGGCGCCAGCGTGTTCGCCTACCGCGTCAACGATCCGGAGCGCTACGGCGTGGTCGCCTTCGACGCCGACGGCAAGGCACTGTCGATAGAGGAAAAGCCGGCGCAACCCAAGTCCAATTACGCGGTGACCGGCCTCTACTTCTACGATGAGCAGGTGGTCGATATCGCCAAGTCCATCAGACCCTCGCCGCGCGGCGAGCTGGAAATCACCGACGTCAACAATGTCTATTTGCAGCAGGGCCAGTTGTCGGTGCAGACCATGGGCCGCGGCTACGCCTGGCTGGACACCGGCACCCATGAATCCATGCTGGAAGCCAGCCAGTTCATCGCCACCATAGAAAGCCGCCAGGGCCTGAAAGTGGCCTGCCCGGAAGAAGTCGCCTACCGCTCCGGCTGGATAGGCGACGAACAGGTGCGCCAACTGGCCAAGCCGCTGCAGAAGACCGGCTACGGCCGTTATCTGCTGGCGATGCTGGACCAGACTGTCTATTGATACTGACGAGCCGCTTATGAACATCATCGACACCGCCATTGCCGACGTCAAAATCATAGAACCCACCGTGTTCGGCGACGAACGCGGCTTCTTCTTCGAAAGCTTCAATCAGCAGCGCTTCGAAGCCGCCATCGGCTGCGCCGCACCCTTCGTGCAGGACAATCACAGCCGCTCCAGCAAGGGCGTGCTGCGCGGCCTGCACTATCAGTTGGCGCCGCATGCCCAGGGCAAGCTGGTTAGGGTGATCGCCGGCGAGGTTTTCGATGTCGCCGTCGACATCCGTCGCGGCTCGGCCAGTTTCGGCCAATGGGTGGGCGTGCACCTGTCCGCCGCCAACAAGCGCCAGCTGTGGGTGCCGCCCGGCTTCGCCCACGGCTTCGTCACCCTGTCGGACAGCGCCGAGTTTCTGTACAAGACCACGGATTACTGGTTCAAGGAATTGGAGCGAACCATAGCCTGGAACGATCCCGAGCTGGCAATCGCCTGGCCGCTGGACGGAGAACCGCAGCTGTCGGCCAAGGATTGCGACGCGCCAGGCCTGCGTCAGGCCGAACTGGGCTGAGCCGGATCCAAGCCCGGAAATGAAAACAGCGCCGCAAGCGGCGCTGTTTCTCTATCAAACGGTGGGACTCAGAACCTGTTCACGCTCTCGCGAGCTAGCGCGAGACAAGGCGAAAACAGCGGAAGAAGCGGAGTGTACAAACGGTACATGAGCATTCTGAAGTTGTTTTCAACGCCCTTGTCTAACTATCCCGCCGACGCGCAGCTGATCGTAAACAGATTCTCAGTGTTTGCGGCCAATCGCGCGCGCGCCGATGTCGCGGCGCAGCTGCTTGCCAGCGAAATGGACCTGATCGGCCAAGGCATATGCCTTGCCCTGCGCCATCTTGACGCTGTCACCCAGGCCCACCGCGCACAGCACGCGGCCGCCGTTGCTGCGCAGCTGCTTGTCCGCGTCCAGGCTGACGCCGGCGTGGAACACCATGCCGTCCTCGCTCTCGGCCGGCAGGCCGCTGATCAGATCGCCCTTGCGCGGCGCGTCCGGATAGCCCTCGGCCGCCAACACCACGCCCAAGGCCACGCGGCGGTCCCACTCCGCCTCCACCTGGTTCAGGCGGCCGTTGACGCCGGCCTCCAGCAGCACGGTGAAGTCCGACTTCAGCCGCGCCATGATGGGCTGGGTTTCCGGATCGCCGAAGCGGCAGTTGAATTCGATAGTGTGCGGGTTGCCCTGCGCGTCTATCATCAGGCCGGCGTAAAGGAAGCCGGTATAACTGTGGCCGTCCTTCTTCATGCCCAACACCGTCGGCAGGATGATTTCGCGCATCACCCGGTTGTGCACCGCCGGCGTCACCACCGGCGCCGGGCTATACGCGCCCATGCCGCCGGTGTTGGGACCCTGGTCGTTGTCCAGCAGGCGCTTGTGGTCCTGGCTGGTGGCCATCGGCAGCACGTGGTCGCCGTCCACCATCACGATGAAGCTGGCCTCCTCGCCCTGCAGGAAGTCCTCGATCACCACCCGCGCGCCGGCGCTGCCCATCTTGTTGCCCACCAGCATATCGTCGATGGCCGCGTGCGCCTCGTCCAGCGTCAGCGCCACCACCACGCCCTTGCCGGCGGCGAGTCCGTCGGCCTTGATCACGATGGGCGCGCCCTTGGCGTCGACATAGGCATGGGCGGCGCTAGCGTCGCTGAAGGTTTCGTAGCCGGCGGTGGGGATGCCGTGGCGCTTCATGAAGGCCTTGGCGAAATCCTTGGAGCTTTCCAACTGCGCGCAATATTGCGTGGGGCCGAAAATCCGCAGCCCCTCGGCGCGGAAGGCATCGACCACGCCGGCCGCCAGCGGCGCCTCCGGTCCCACCACCGTCAGTTCGATCTTCTCCTGCTTGGCGAAAGCCACCCATTCCGCCACGCTGCCGAGCTCGACGTTGGTCAGATTGGGGTCCAGCGCGGTGCCGGCGTTGCCGGGCGCGACGAAGACCTTGGACACCCGGCGCGATTTGGCGATGCGCCAGGCCAGCGCGTGTTCGCGCCCGCCGGAGCCGATAACCATTACTTTCATGTCAATGCTCCATCTGTTCTTAGCGGCGCGCCGCAACGCGCCGGATTCTTCACTCAATCGAGCTGCCAACGCAGCCAGGCGAACAATACATTGCCGTTATTGTGCCCGCCCGGGATATAGGTGGCCTGCAAGGCCAGCCGGCGATACTCCACCGACACCAGCGGCAGCACCGCCGGCAACGGGATATAGCTATAGTCCGAACGCGCGGTGACGCCGGCGGTGAAACCGGCGCCCAGCCGCCAGCCGTCCAGCGGCCGCCAGGTTTTCTGGTAGGCGTAGCCGACGAAGGGTTCGACATCCTTGTGCGAGTCCAGGAAGGCCATCGCATACAGCGCGTGCCAATCGCCATCGGCGTCGTAGCGGTAACGGCCAAAGCCCAGACCCCAGGGCCGCTCGTTGAAGGAGTCGATTTTCGCCCTGTCGTAGAAGGCGCGGTTATGCCAGGTCACGGCCGGCACGTACAGTTCGTAGCGCTCGGAACGCCAGGTCGCCTCGACATTGTCGCGGCTGCGCTGCCAAAAGCCGGGTTCGGCGGCCGTGTTGTCGGCGGCCAACGCCGCCGGGCTGCCGAGCGCCAGCAGCCCGGCGCCCAAACAGAATGCAATAGATCTCATCAGGAAAACAGCGTCAATAAGCTGGGGATGCCGGCCAGCCGGCTCCCCGGTTGATAAAACGGCTCAGTGGCGGAAATGACGCACGCCGGTCAATACCATCGCCATGCCGTGCTCGTCGGCGGCGGCGAAGACTTCCTCATCGCGCATCGAACCGCCCGGCTGGATGATGGCCTTGATGCCCTGTTCGGCGATCACGTCGATGCCGTCGCGGAACGGGAAGAAGGCATCGGACGACGCCACCGCGCCCTGCAGGCTCAAGCCGGCGTCGGCCGCCTTGCGCGCGGCGATGCGGGTGGAGTCGACACGGCTCATCTGACCGGCGCCGATACCTACGGTCTGACCATTCTTGCAGAAAACAATTGCATTGGACTTCACGTATTTGGCCACGCGCCAGGCGAACAGCAGGTCGGACAGCTCCTGCGGCGTCGGCTGCCGCTTGCTCACCACGCGCAACTCCTCCGGGCCGACATTGCGGATGTCCGGGCTCTGCACCAGCACGCCGCCGCCGACGCGCTTCAGCTCGAAACGGTTGGCTCCGGCCTGCAACGGGATTTCCAGCACGCGCACATTCTTCTTGGCGGCGATGACGGCCTTGGCCTCGTCGGTGAAGGCCGGAGCGATCAACACCTCCAGGAACTGGCCGGTCACCGCTTCCACCGTGGCGGCGTCCACCGGGCGGTTGAAGGCGATGATGCCGCCGAAGGCGCTGGTGGTGTCGGTGGCGAAGGCCAGCCGGTAAGCGCTGAGCGTGTCCGCCGCCACCGCCACGCCGCAGGGATTGGCGTGCTTGACGATGACGCAGGCGGTATCGTCGAAGGTCTTCACCGCCTCCCAGGCGGCGTCGGCGTCGGCGATATTGTTATAGGACAACTCCTTGCCCTGCAGCTGGCGATAATGGGCGATGGAGCCGGCGGCCGGGTCCAGGTCGCGGTAGAAGGCGGCGGCCTGGTGCGGGTTCTCGCCGTAGCGCATGTCCTGCACCTTGACGAACTGCGCGTTGAGGCGCTTGGGGAAGACCACGCGTTCCGGCTTGCCCGCCAGCGCGCCGTCGGCCAGGCTGGTCAGGTAGTTGGAGATCGCGCCGTCATAGGCGGCGGTATGGGTGAAGGCCTTCTTGGCCAGTTCAAAGCGGGTGGCTTTGGACAGCGCGCCGCCGTTGGCGCTCATTTCAGCGGCCAGCGTCGCGTAGTCGGCGGCGTCGGTGACGATGGCCACATGCGCCCAGTTCTTGGCGGCGGAGCGCACCATGGTCGGGCCGCCGATGTCGATGTTCTCGATCGCGTCTTCCAGCGCACAGTCCGGATTAGCGATGGTGGCTTCGAAGGGGTAGAGATTGACGCAAACCAGATCGATATTGCCGATCTCGTGCTCGGCCATCTTGGCCACGTGTTCCGGCAGGTCGCGGCGGCCCAGGATGCCGCCGTGCACTTTCGGGTGCAGGGTCTTGACCCGGCCGTCCAGCATTTCCGGGAAGCCGGTGTAGTCGGACACTTCGGTCACCGGCACGCCGGCGTCGGCCAGCAGCTTGGCGGTGCCGCCGGTGGACAGGATGTGCACGCCCTGGGCGGCCAGGGCCTGGGCGAATTCCAGAATGCCGGTCTTGTCGGAGACGCTGATCAGCGCGCGTTCGATTTTGCTCATGGTTCTCTACCGCGTTAACTAAAAAGGAACACAAAAAAAACCGGCCATCCTGTTACGGTGTGGCCGGTTTGTCTTCATATCAAATCATAAGATTTCATCTTCTTGCGCAGGGTGTTGCGGTTCAAGCCCAGCAACTCCGCCGCTCGCGTCTGGTTGCCCTGGGTGTGTATCAGCACCACCTCCAATAATGGCTTTTCCACGCAAGCCAGCACCATGTCGTAGATGGCCGAGGGATTCTCCCCGTCCAGATCGCGAAAATACTGCTCCATCGCCAGCCGCACCGACTGCGAGATATGGTCATTGTTCTGCATGGTTATTATTTTATCCAAGTCTTGATTGGAGTTAGCCATCCACCACCGTCTCCAGGTCGTGGTCCAACGCTTCCCCAGCGCCATCCAAATACACCAGCCGTTCGGAGTCCCCGGCCAAACGGTCGAAATAGGCCGCCACGGCCAAGCGCTGCTCCGCCGTGGTCTCGAGTTGGTACATCTGCTGGCGGAAAGCGTTGCCGCCCTGCAGTCCCTTGGTGTACCAGGCGATGTGCTTGCGGGCGATGCGGCAGCCCGAGTATTCGCCGTAAAACCGGTATAGCTCATCCAGATGTTCCAGCAACAGCTGGCGCACCTCGCTCACCGCCGGCGGCGGCAGGCACTCGCCATGCTCGAGGAAATGCTGGATTTCGCGGAAAATCCACGGCCGGCCCTGGGCCGCCCGTCCTATCATGATGGCATCGGCACCGGTATGTTCCAGCACCCACTGTGCTTTCTGCGGGGTGTCGATGTCGCCGTTGGCGATCAGCGGAATCCCGATCTGCCGCTTCACCTCGCGTATCGTGTCGTACTCGGCCGCGCCGCGGTACATGTCCTCGCGGGTGCGGCCATGCAAGGCCAGCGCGGCGATGCCGCAATCCTCGGCCATTTTCGCCACCCGCAGCGCATTGCGATGCTCGGGGCTCCAGCCGGTGCGCGTCTTCAGCGTCACCGGCACATCCACCGCCCTGACCACCGCGTCCAGGATGCGCGCCACCAGCGCCTCGTCGCGCAGCAAGGCCGAGCCGGCCGCCACATTGCACACCTTCTTGGCCGGACAGCCCATATTGATGTCGATGATCTGCGCGCCTCGCTCCACGTTCAGCCGCGCCGCCTCGGCCATCTGCGCCGGATCGGAGCCGGCGATCTGCACCGAGATCGGCTCCACCTCGCCGGCGTGGTCGGCGCGGCGCAAGGTCTTGGCGGTGGTCCACAAGGCCTTGTTGGAGGTGATCATTTCCGATACCGCCATGCCGGCGCCCAGGCGCTTGCACAGCATGCGGAACGGTCTATCCGTCACCCCGGCCATGGGCGCCACGATAAGCCGGTTTTTCAATGAGTACGAACCAATGCGCATGCGGAGACAACTCTGGAGATAGCAGACTGAAGGGCCGGTATTGTAAAGCCTTTTTCCCGGCGGGTGGATTTTTTTTGCTTATTTTTTGAGCAAGCGCCATAGCGGCAAGCCATGGGCCGGCGAGGGATGAGGTGGAAGTTGGCCGATAAGCCGGGTCTTGTCGTTGGACAGTCATTCCTCTAGGCCTGCCGTTACCGACAGGCTCAAGCGACCTACCCGGGGACAAACGCGAGCAACGATAATTCCCCCTATTTGGTCTTGCTCCGGATGGGGTTTTGCCTGCCGTCCGTGTTACCACGTCCGCGGTGCGCTCTTACCGCAGAATAGGGCACCACACCCTACCTGTCCGACCGGGCTCTCGCCCGGCCAGTACACCTTTTCACCCTTGCCTGATCCGTCTCGCCGCTTGCGCGGCGAAATAAAGAATCCACGTCCTTGCGGACGCTTCTTCCGGCCATCGGCGGTTCAGCTCTCTGCGCCACTTTCCATCGCCTCACGGCGTCCGGCCATTAACCGGCATCCTGCTCTACGGAGCCCGGACTTTCCTCCCCGCTCCTTCTTGCGAATTCGCGCGGCGACTGTCTGGCCAACTTCCGGGCGCCATTCTACCCGATTCCACGCCCGCCGGCCCGACATTTTGCCATGACAAACGCGATAATCCCTTATACTGGCGGGTCCATCGAGCGATAACGACAAAAACATGGAGTTGAACCAGGCCAAGCTGTCCCGTTTGCAATTGTTTGGCACGCTCGCCATTGTGTTCATGCTGGCGCTGACGCTGTCCAGCTATTTCCTGTTGACCAGCTGGAACGACTTCCAGGCCCGCCAGCACACCATACGCCAGGACGCTTACGCGCGCGCGCGCGACTATCTGCGCTCCTACGCCGACCACGCCGCGCAAACCCTGTCCGCGCTGCGCGAACGTACCAACGACACCCTGAAGCAAAGACTGCGCGAGCAGGTGGACCAGGCCTGGACGCTGGCCGACGCCATCTGGCGCCAGGAACGCCTGCGCCGGCCGCCGCGCCAGGTGCAGCGCCTGATCGTGGAGGCCTTGCGGCCGCTGCGCTACTTCGACGGCCGCGGCTATTTTTTCATCGACGGCCTGGACGGCAGCTGCGTGCTGCTGCCCACCGCGCCGCAGTTGGAAGGCGGTTCGCTGCTGGCCAACCGCGACGACCAGGGCCGCTACATCATGCGCGCGCTGATCGAATCGGTGGCCAACGAACAGCGCCGCGGCTTCAGCTCCTATCGCTGGTACCAGCCCGGCAGCGGCGAGATGAGCGAGAAAGTGGCCTATGCGCGCCGCTTCCAGCCCTATGACTGGCTGATAGGCAGCGGCGAATACCTGAACAATGTCGAGGCCGACATGCAGAAGCAGGGTCTGGAAATGCTGGCGCGCATGCGCTTCGGCCACGACAGCGGCGACTTCATGATCATCGATCACCGCGGCGTGATCCTGCTGGACCCGGCCAATCCGACAATGAACGGCAAGCATTATTCGACCCTGCCCGGCGCCGACCGCGGCCGCATCGCCGAACTGATGCGCCGCGGCAAGCAAGGCGGCTTCATGGAATACCTGATCAGCAGCCTGGACGCGCCGCAGGGCGAACGCTATCTGTCCTATGCGCGCCAGTTGCCCGGCTGGGACTGGACCCTGGTGGCCAGCCTGCATGTGCAGTCGATAGAAGACAGCAGCCAGCGCGCGCGCCAGGAACTGGAGCGCAGCCTGCGCGAGCGCATCGCCGCCACCCTGCTGCTGACCCTGGTGGCCCTGCTCAGCGCCGGCGGTTTCTGCTGGTGCTTCCTGCGCTGGCTCAATGTGCTGGTGCAGCGCTATCGCCAGGACCTGGAACAAAGCCACCACTCGCTGGAACAGCGCTCGCGCGATCTGCGCCTCAGCCACTTCATGGTGGACAACGCCACCGACCTGATCGCGCTGCGCGACGCCGGCGGCGCCATCGTCTACTGCAATCAGGCGGCGCGCCAGCGGCTGGACTGCGGCTGCGACGCCGAGGAGCTGACCCGCGCGCTGTTCCGCCTGCCGGCCGGCGAACTGCCACGGACCTTCGAGACCAAGCTGCAGTGCTGCGGCGAAACCCAGTACCTGGAAGTCACCGTCAACCAGTTGGGCTATCAGGGCGAAGACTATCTGTGCGCCACCGGCCGCGACATCACCGCGCGCCGCCAGACCGACCGCCAGCTGCGGCTGGCCGCCAAGGTGTTCGAATCCAGCAATGAAGCCATCCTGGTCACCGACCCGGACAACCGCATCCTGGCGGTCAACCGCGCCTTCTGCGCGATCACCGGCTACGAGGAGGCCGAAGCGCTGGGCCAGACCCCGGCCCTGCTCGCCTCCGGCCGCCACGATCCGGCCTTCTTCGAAAACATGTGGCAGCAGCTGCGCCAGCGCGGCCAGTGGTCCGGCGAGATCTGGAACCGCCGCAAGAACGGCGACATCTTCCCGGAATGGCTGAACATCAGCGTGTTGCTGAACGAGCAGGGCGAGATCAGCCATTACGTGGCGCTGTTCACCGATATATCCGAGCGCAAGGAGCAGGAGGCGCGGGTACAGCATCTGGCGGAATACGACGCGCTGACCGATCTGCCCAATCGCGTGCTGATCAACGACCGGCTGCAGCAGGCGATCCGCCAGGCCGAACTGCGCCAGGGACAGTTGGCGGTATTGTTCGTCGATCTGGACCACTTCAAGAACATCAACGATACCCTGGGCCACAGCCTGGGCGACGAGCTGCTGAAACAGGCGGCCAGCCGCCTGGGCGCCGCGGTGGGCGCGCTGGACACCGTCGGCCGCACCGGCGGCGACGAATTCGTGCTGATCCTACCCGCCATCGACCAGCCCGGCGAGGCCGCGCAAGTGGCCGAGCGGGTGCTGGCCGCGATGCAGCAGCCGTTCGAACTCGGCTCCCACCAGCTCAGCGTCAGCTGCAGCATAGGCATCAGCCTGATGCCGGACGATGGCCGCGACATCCAAAACCTGCTGATGAACGCCGACCTGGCGATGTACCACGCCAAGGCGCACGGTCGCAGCACCTTCCGCTTCTACACCCGGGAAATGAATGTGGAAGTGGCGGAGCGGCTGCACCTGGAAACCCGGCTGCGCCGCGCCATCGAGCACGGTGAGCTCTACCTGGTCTACCAGCCGCAATTCAATATGAGCGGCGAGCGCCTGCTGGGCTGCGAGGCGCTGGTGCGCTGGCGCGATCCGGAACACGGCCTGATCATGCCCTCGCGCTTCATCCCCATCGCCGAGGACACCGGCCTGGTGGTGCCGCTGGGGCGCTGGGTGCTGCGCGAGGCCTGCCGCCAGGCGGCGCAATGGTATGAAAGCGGCCTGCGCCCGGTGCGCATGGCGGTCAATGTCTCGGCGCGGCAGCTGACGCGGCCGGACTTCGTCGACGATGTGCGCGACGCGCTGCAGGCCAGCGGCCTGCCCGGCTACTGCCTGGAAGTCGAAGTCACCGAGAGCACGCTGATGGAAGACGCCGACTTCGCCGCGCGCCAGTTGGCGGTGATCAAGGCGATGGGGGTGCGGCTGTCGATAGACGACTTCGGCACCGGCTATTCCAGCCTGGCCTATCTGAAGCGCTTCGCGCCGGACACCATCAAGATTGACCGCTCCTTCATCATCGACCTGCCGCAGGACGAGGAAAACGCCGCCATCGTCTCCGCCATCGTGCACCTGGCCAACGCGCTGGGCATGGACACCCTGGCCGAGGGCGTCGAGCATCCGCAGCAACAGGCCTATCTGGGCAAGCTCGGCTGCTCGGCGATGCAGGGCTATCTGCTGGGCGCGCCGCTGTCGGCGGAAGCGATGGAGCAGCGCATGGACACGCTGCGCCAGCGGCTGTCGGTGTGACGCCGGCCCGGCCTCACGCCGGGCCAGCAGCCCAAGCTCAATCCAGCGGCCGGTTCGCCGTCTCCGGCACCATCTTCAGGCCTATCAGCGACACCAGCATGCACAGCACCGCGTACAGCGCCGGCGCATTGGGGTTGCCGGTCAGCTTGATCAGGCCGGCGGCGAAGAACTGGGCGAAACCGCCGAAAATCATCACGCCCACGCAATAGACGATGGACATGCCGCTGGCGCGGATGCGGCGCGGAAACAACTCCGGCAACACCGCGATGCTGGGCACCGAGGTCAGCACCAGCGGCACCGTCAGCAGCGCCACCACCAAGAGCAGCACCGGCCAGCTGGGCACGGCGTTGACCAGCATGAAGCCGGGATAGATCAGCAGCAGCAGGACCAGCCGCGGCCACAGGATGGATGGACGCCGGCCAATACGGTCGCTCCAGCGTCCGGCCGCCACCGACAACAGCACCTGCAGCAAGGCCGCGGTCGACGCCGCCCAGATCGCCACCGCCAGCGGCATGCCCAACACCGTCACCGCGTGGTTGGCCAGGTAGTGGCCGACGATGAAGGTGGGCGCGGTGCCGCCTATGGTCAGCAATACCCCGGCCAGCAGTTGCCGCCAGTGCTGGCGCAGCAAGACGCCAGCCGGCTCGGCCGTCGCCGCCGCCTGCGGCGCCACCGCGATGGCGGCGGTTTCGTCCAGCTGGCTGCGGATATACTCGCCCACCGGAATCGCCAGCACCCCGATGGCGAACACCAGCCGCCAGCCCCAGGCGTCCATCGCCGCCGCCGGCAGCAGCCCGCTCAACATGCTCACCACCAAGGTGCCGGCCAGCACCCCCAGTCCCTGGCTGAACAACTGCCAGCTGCAGTAGTAGCCGCGCGACTTGTCGTCGGCGTACTCCATCAGCATCGAGGTGGCCGCGCCCACCTGGCCGCCGACGGCGAAGCCCTGCACCAGCCGCCCCAGCACCACCAGCGCCGGCCCGAACAGGCCGGCCTGGGCATAGGTCGGCGCCACCACGAACAGCAGCGAGCCTATCGCCATCAGCCACAAGCTCAGCCGCAGCGCCGGCTTGCGGCCCTTGCGGTCCGCGTACAGGCCGATGACGATGCCGCCTATCGGCCGGCTGACGAAGCCGGTGCCGAACACCGCGAAGGACAACATCAGTTGCAGCAACGGCTCGTCGCTGAACGGGAAGAACAAGCGCCCCATCAAGGTGGCCAGCGCGCTGTAGACGATGAAGTCGTAGAACTCCAGCGCATTGCCCACGGTGATGGCGGTGATCGCGCGGCGGCTGGGCGCGGCCGGACGCGCGGCCAGCGTCGCTTCGGCCGCCGTCATTGCCCGCCCTCCGCTGCGCCCAGATAATGCTCCACCAGCCGGACCCAATAGCTGGCGCCCAAGGGCAGGATCTGGTCGTTGAAGTCATAGCCGGGGTTGTGCACCATGCAGCCGCCCTCGCCGTCGCCATTGCCTATGATCAGGTAGCAGCCCGGCACCTGCTCCAGCCAGAAGGCGAAATCCTCGCTGCCGGTCAGCGGCGGCATCTCCGCCACCAGCCCATCCTCGCCCAGCCAGTCCAGCGCCACCTGCCGCGCCAGCGCGGTGGCGGCCGCATCGTTGACCAGCACCGGGTAGCCAAGCTGGTAATCCACTTCCGCGCGCGCGCCGAAACCGGCGGCCTGAGCCTCGGCCAGCGTCTCGATGCGCCGGCGCAGCAGCGCGCGCACCTCGGGATTCAAGGCGCGGATGCTCAAGCGCATTTCGGCGCTGTGCGGAATCACGTTCGGCGCCTCCCCGGCCAGGATGGCTCCCACCGTCACCACCGCCATGTCCAGCGGCGACACATTGCGCGCCACCACGCTTTGCAGCGCCATCACCAGCGACGCGGCCACCACCACCGGGTCCACCGCCTTGTGCGGCACCGCGCCATGGCCGCCGGTGGCCTGGATGCGGATCAGCGCGGTATCAGTGGAAGCCATGAAGGGGCCGGGACGAAAACCCAGCTGGCCAGCCGGAAAACCCGGCATATTGTGCATCGCGAAGATGGCGTCGCAGGGAAACAGCCGGAACAGGCCGTCGTCCAGCATGCGCTTGGCGCCGGAGCCACCATGGCCCTCCTCCGCCGGCTGGAATATCAGATGCGCCGTGCCGCGCCAGGATTCGCGCCGCGCCAGCTCGCAGGCCGCCGCCAGCAGCATCGCGGTATGGCCATCGTGGCCGCAGGCGTGCATTTTTCCATCCACGCGGCTGGCCCAGGGCAGGCCGGTGGCCTCGTGTATCGGCAGCGCGTCCATGTCGGCGCGCAGACCTATCGTTGGCCCCTCACCGCGACGCAGGGTGCCGACCACGCCAGTCAGGCCCAGTCCTTCATGGATCTCGTAGCCGCAATCGCGCAGGCAATGGATCACGCGGCGGCGGGTTTCCACCTCTTCGAAGCCCAGCTCGGGATGGGCGTGGATATCGTGGCGCAGCGCTATCATCGCCGGGGCGATATCGCGAATGCCGGGCAGGACGCGGTCGTTCATGGCGTGGTCTCCTTGGTAGGTATTTACGGCTTGCCGCACACTGTCGCGGCGACCGAAAACCAAGGCGACGCCGCGACAGCGACGACGGACAAGACTAGACGAAATACTTAATAGGTGAATAGATGTGAAAAAGTGATCGAGAACACTTTTGGTTGTCGACAGGGAGGAGAGATGAAGCTGCAACAATTACAAGCGCTGATCGCGCTGGCCGACGGCGGCGGCATCCGCGCCGCCGCGCGCATGCTGGGCCTGTCCCAGGCCGCCGTCAGCAAGGCCTTGCGCGAACTGGAGGCAGACCAACAGCTGCCCTTGCTGCAACGTCACGCCAGCGGCGCGCGGCTGACCGAACCCGGTCAGGCGCTGCTGACCCATGCGCGCCAGATCTCGACGCAGATCGAGCGCGCTCGCGATGAGATGGACGCGCTGCGCGGCCGGCACGACGCCAGGCTATGCATAGGCGTCACACCCTGGCTGGCGCGCACCCTGCTGCCGGAAGTGGTGTTGCAATTCCGCCAACGGCTGCCGTCGATACGGCTGGAGCTGTTCGAAGCCCTGCAGGCGGTGGCGCTGCCACGGCTGCGCGACGGCCAGATGGACTGCGCGATCGGCCCATTGCCCGGCGACCTGTCCAATCAGGAGTTTCACTGGCAGCCGCTATTCAGCCACGCCTGCCAGGTCATCGCCCGCCACGGCCACCCGGCGTTGCGCGCGCAGTCCTTGGCCGAGTTGCTGGAACAGGATTGGGTGGTCAATTACAGCCCGGCCAGTTATCGCCAGGTGCTGAACGCGCTGTTCGCCCGCCATGGCCTGAGCATCGCGCCGGAACGGCTGGTCTGCGCACAGTCGGTCGCGCTGCTGGCCGGCCTGGTGCAGGCCGGCATGCTCAGCTACGGCCCGGAGCCGCTGCTATTGTGTCCGGACTTCGCCGGCAAGGCGCAGGCCTTGCCGCTGCGGGAACGGCTGGAGGACATCACCATAGGGGTGATCGGCCGCCAGGGACGCGTTCATGGCTATGCCGCCAGCTGTTTCATCGCCTGTCTGCAGCAGACGCTGCGCCAGCGCATGCGCTCGGCTCGGCCGGAGGACCGGGCCTTGGCGCGGATGCTGACGCTGCGGTTTTAAAGCCCGCCGCGGCGCGCTCAATCGAAACGCAGGGTGTAACGCGATTCCACCGAGGCGTCGGTGCCGGCCCGCATCACCACCGACCAGCCCTTGCTCAGCTGGTACACCATCTTCACCGCCTGATTGGCGCTGGTCACGCCGTACTCATAGCCCAGATAGAGCTCGCGGGTCAGTTGACGGCCCACCGTCACCACCTGCTCCGCCGGGCTCACCGTGCCGTTGGCCAGCGTCTTTTCCTTGCGGCTGGACACGCCCAGGTCGTCGAACAGGCCGATCTGATCATTCAGCGAACCGGCCAGCATCATGCCGGCGGACGCCGCCAGATCATTGTCGTCGCGATCGCCGCTCGCCGCCCGGCCCAGCACCAGCCAGGCCAGCTTGTCCTTCTCCGACATCGGCTCGTCGGCGACCAGCCGCACCTTGGGCATGGATACCGAGCCGCTGACTTCCACCCCGGCGCCCACCGGCGACAGCCGGCGCTTGGCGCGCACATTCAGCAAGGGGTTGTCCAAGGGGCCATTGAAGGTGATGGCGCCGTACTCGATGTCCAGGTCCTGGCCATAGGCCTTGTAGCGGCCCTTGACCACGCGCACCTGGCCCTTGGCGCCCGGCGCTTCGCCGGGATTGGCGCTGACGCGCACCGAGCCGGTCAGGTCCACGTTCAGGCCCTGGCCGGAGAAGCGGAAGCGGTCGCCCAGGTCCAGATCCAGCGCCACCGTCAGCGGCATGCTGGCGAAGGCCGACGGCTCCGGCTCCGGCCGGCCCTTGACCAACACATCGTCGCCCAGGCTGGGCGCGCCGAACTTGGGCAGACCGATGCGGCCCTGGTCGGCGCGGATATGACCGGTCAGCGACAATTTTCCGGCCACCATCGCCAGCTCGGTGCGGCCGGACACCACCAGGCGGCGGTTGGGCCGGTCGAACACGCCGAACTTGCGCAACTCCACCGCCACGCGCGCGTCCGGGGTATCACCGCTGAGATCCAGCGCGCCGCTGGCCGCCACCTCGCCTTCGCCGCCGGCGAAACGCAAGCGCTCCAGCACCAGCTTGCGGCCGTCCAGCCGCGCCAGCAGGCTGCCGTCACCCAGGCGGATGCCGGTGCGGCGGTCGGCCAGCAAGAGCTTGTCCCCGCGTATCGTTCCCTGCGCCATAGGCTGGCTCAGCGCGCCGGTCAGCGCCATATTGGCGCTGATCTGACCGCCCAGTTCCAGCGAGGGGCCGGCGAAACTGGCCAGCGTCGCCAGCGAGGGCACGCTGGCGCTGACCGTGGCGTTGAGCGGGGTCTTGGCGTCGATGGCGCCGCCGTTCCACGGCATCGAGCCCTTGCCCTGCAACTGGGCGTAGCGGCTGTCCAGATTCAGGTCGAACAAGGCGCGGCCGCCGTCCAGCGTCAGGGTGGCGACCGCGGTCTTCAGACCCAGCGCCACGCCCTTGCCCTTGTCGCCCGGCAGTTGCACATCGCCGCCGGCGCGGCGCAGCACGAACTGGCCCTTGGCATTGGCCGCCAGATTCAGGTTCCAGTCGGAATCGAAACTCAGGTCCTGCTTCAGCGGCAGGCTGAGCAAGGGGCCCAGTTCCGCCAGCCGCAGGCCGCGCGCCGAGCCGCGGGTGCTGAGCGCGCCGTTGGCGCCGCGATTGAGTTCGGCCAGCGTGATGCTGCCGCCCAGCGCCGCCAATCGGGCATTGCCCACCTTGATCTGCTCGCCCAGTTCCAGCGCCACCGGCGCCAGCAGGCTGAGGCCGGGCCTGCCGTTCAATTCCAGCTTGCTCAGGGTGCCGGCCCAAGGGCCGGACTCACCGCGCAGGCCGCCGCTGGCCGCCAGTTGCAGCACATACGGGTGGTCGGCCAGGCGGAAACGGCCATCCAGCTGCAAGCCGTGGCGCGCGCGGGTGCCGCTGGCGCTGGCGCGCAGCTGCTCGGCGCGGAAACCGCCGGCCTGCAGCGCCGCCACATCCAGCTTGAGCTGGAACGGGCTGTTCTGGTCGGCCTTGACGTTGCCGCTGAACTGCAGGCTTTGCAGCGCGATATTCCCAGGCAGCTTGAGCCGGTCCGCTTGCAGATTGGCGCTGATCAGCGGCGCCTTGGGCGTGCCGGCCAGTTCGCCCTGACCCTTGATCACGCCGGAGAAGCCGGGACCGATCAGGCCGAGATTGGGCGCGTCGATCAAGAGCTTGAGCTTGTCGCCGATGGCGCCGTAAGCGCCATTGGCCTGCAGCCGGTTCTGCGCCAGCCTCAGATCGGCGCTGAGCGACTTCAGTCGCTCGCCTTGCAGCAGCACATCGGCGCCGCCGCTGAGCGGCGCGCCGGACAGCTTGCTGGGCGCGAATTGCAGCTTGGCCGCCACGTTCAGCGGGCTGGCCAGTTGGCCCTTGGCCTGCAGGCTGGCGTTGAGATCACCGCTGGGCAGGCCGGGCTTGAGCTTGGACGGATCGGCGCGGTTGAGCTTGCCGCTGAAATCGAACAGCTGCTTGCCATCCAGGCCCAGCTGGCCGGCCAGCGTCAGGGTGCCAACGCCGGCGGTCAATTCCGCTTGCCGGATCAGCAGCGCCGCATGCGGCGCCGGCGCGAAACCGACATCGGCCTTGGCCTGCAAGGTCTTGCCCTTGAGCTGGGCGATGATGTTCGGACCAGCGAGCGGGCCTTCCAGCGTCACCCGGCCGTCCAGGCGATCATCCGGCGCGCTGGCGTGCAATTGCCGCAGCCCCAGCTTGGAAATGTCCAGCGCCAGCTTGAGCTGGTCCGGCCGCACCTGGCCGGCCAGGCCGATTTCGCCGTCGGCGATCCGCGCATGGGTATTGAACAGCTCCAGCGCCTTGTCGTCGGCGCGGAATTCGCCGGCCAGCAAGGACAGCGGCAGCTTTTGCTCGGACAAGGGACCTGCCTGCTCGTTGAGCAGGGTCAGGCCGCCCTTGACGCGCTGGCCGGCGTCCGGCTCGGCGAACACCGCCAGGCTGAGCTTGGCGCGCGGCCATTCCGGCAGGATGGCCTGCGGATTAATGCCGGCCATGCGCGCGTCCAGCCGGGTGAAACTGTTAAAGGGATTGCTGGCGAAGGGCAGTAGACCGCCCTTGACGTCGGCCACCAGGCCCTTGCCGGCCAGCTCGCCGTCAAAGCTCAGCTGCAACAGGCTGCCGCCCAGCGCCAGCTTGGCCTGGTAGGGAATCTTGTCCAATTCGCCGCCGGCGCTGAGCCTGCCTTGCAGCGCGAAGGGCTTGGCGTCGGCCAATTGCAGCGCGGCCTCGGCCTCGCCCCAGGGCGAGCCCAGGCGCTTGAGCTTGAGATCGTGGCGCCGGCCGTCGTAGACATAGCCGGCTTCCAGGCCGTACAACCGCAGCTTGGCCGGCTCCAGCGTCAGGCTGGCGACGCTGAGCTTGTCCAGGCGGATGGACAGGGGCAAGGCCAGCGATTCCGGCGCGCCGCCGGACGGCGTGGCCGGCGTCGGCTTGACCGCCACCTTGACGTGGCCCACCGCCAACTGCCGCAGCCACAGCTGGCGCTGCCACAGCGCGCTTGGGCTCCAGTCCAGTTGCACGGATTCGATGTCGACATCGCTGCCGGCGCTGCGCACGCGCACATCGCTCAGCTTGAAGCCGTCCCACAGCGTGCCTTCGGCCTGCTTGACGCTGACGGCGTTGCCGCTAAGGCCGCCCAAGGACTGCATCAGCCAGGCGAAGCCGGCGCGGCTGGCGGTCAGCCAGGCGCTGGCGGCCAGCAACAGCGCGATCAACAACAGGGGCAGCCACAGCAGCCAGCGCCAGCGGCGACGCTTGGGCGCGGCCGGCGGCGGCGGCGCGGTGTCGGGAGTTTGGGGAGTGTCGGTTGCGCTCATGAATGCATTCGAATCAGAAGGCCAGGCCCAGGCTGAGGTTCCAGCGTATCTTGCCGTCGCGCTCGGCCTTGGCGAAGTCGAAGGACAGCGGCGCCACCGGGCTCATCCAGCGCAGGCCGACGCCGTTGGCGCGCTCCACCTGGAAGCCCTTCCAGCTCTGGCTGGCGTTGCCGGCGTCGGTGAACAGCGCCAGATACCAGTCCGGCTTGATCGGGATTTGATATTCCAGGCTGCCGGTGGCCACCACGCGGCCGCCCAGCACCGAGCCATTGGGGCCGGCCAGGCCCAGGCTTTGGTAATCGTAGCCGCGCACGCTGTTGGCGCCGCCGGCGCGGAACAGGATGGAGGACGGCACCGCGTCCTGATCGCTGGCCCATACCTGGCCCAGTTCCAGCCGGCCGACGAAGGTGCCGTACTTGGGGAAGGGAGACCAGTAGCCGACGGTGCGGGCATAGCCGCGCACATAGGAAGTGGAGGACAAGGCGCTGCCGACGGTGCCGGAAAGCTGGAAGTCCAGCAAAACGCCGGAGCGCGGCCGCATCAGGTCGTCCACCGCGCGCTGGGTCCAGCCGTAGACCAGCTGCAAGGCGCGGGTGTCCTTATTCGACACGCCGCCGGCCTCCTCGCTTTCCAGCAGGTATTGCAGGCCCAGGCGCGCCTCGATATTGCCGCGAGTACGGGTGCGCCAGCCGCCGACATCGCTGCTGCGGGTTTTCAGGCCCTGGATGTCGTCGGTCTTGAAGGCGCTGGTGATGGAATGGGAATAGCCGTCGGACTGGCGCGGAAAACCCAGGCCCAGCGACAGCGATTGCTGGTTTTTCTTCCAGCTGGTCACCAGCGAACCGGTATAGCCGCGGCGGAAGATATTGTAGTGGTCGTAGCCTACGCGCACGCCGGGGCCGTCGCCGGAATCGTAGATCAGACCCAGTTCCAGCTTCTGGCGCGGCATTTCGGTGACGTCCACCTCCACCGGCACCTGCTGGGTGTCCGGATCGATCTGCGCCAGGTCGGCGCTGACCACCACATTGGAGAAGTGCGGCGCCTGCTCCAGCGCCGACTGGTAGTCGAAAATTTTCTTCAACTGATAAGGCGAGCCAGCGGAGAAATCGGCCAGCCCGGTGGCGATTTTCTCCGGATAGCGCTTCATGCCCTTGACGTGGATGTCGCCGAAACGGACCAGCGGGCCGCTGTCGATCTCCACCTCCAGCGTCGCGCGGCGAGTGGCCGGATCAATGGCGGCCTGGCTTTTGCTGATATGCGCCTTGGGGAAGCGATCGGCGGTGATCAAGCGCATCACCGCGCGCTTGCTGCTATCCCAATCGGACTGGCGATAAGGCGCGCCCATGGGCAGCGACCAGGCCTCCAGCACCGCCGCGTAGCGCTGCTGGAAATCGCCCTCGGCGCGGATAGGCCCGTTCAGGCGGATGGTGACATCCTCGATCAAGGCCGGCTCGCCGGGCTTGACCTCGACCACGTAGCGCCGGGCGCTCTCTTCGCGCACATTGACGCGCGCGTCGAAATAGCCCTCGGTCTCCAGCAGCTTGCGCGCGTCCTCCGGCGTGCTGCGCAGCAATTCGGTCAACAGCGTCTCGTCCATTTCTTCTTCCAGACGGCTGGTGACCAATTCCAGATTGTCTTGCAACAAGCCGGACAGGCCGGAAGGCGCGTCTATGCGCACGCTGTAGTCGAGCTTGGCCCAGGCGGACGTCGCCATCAGCAATAAGATCAATGAAATAAGCAGGCGGGAGCTTGGCATGGTCCGATTCGTTTGGTGTCGAGGCCATGGTAACGAAACTTGCGGCGGCTGGCGAGAAGCGGCTGGGCGGCTTCAAAATCGCACAGCCCAATCCGGGCGTTCTTAAACCAAAAGCTTAATTTACATTCAATTATAATTCATATCCGCAAGCGGCAGCCATCCATTTTTCTCATAGCCGACCACCCACGCGCGCCATCAGGCGCAAGGCGGTGAGACCAGCGGGATAGCTAATAGTTTTGCCGCCCATCATTTAAAACGATGCGCATAAAAAAGGGCAGACCCGGAGGCCTGCCCTATTTCCTGCCCTGCCGCGCTTACTTCTTGCGCTGCGGCGGCAAGTCGGTGCAAGTGCCGTGCGCCACTTCCGCCGCCATGCCGATGGACTCGCCCATGGTCGGGTGCGGGTGGATGGTCTTGCCGATATCGGTGGCGTCGCAACCCATTTCGATGGCCAGGCAGACTTCGCCTATCATGTCGCCCGCATGCGGGCCGACGATGCCGCCGCCGATGATCTGGTGGCTTTCGGCGTCGAAGATCAGCTTGGTGAAGCCCTCGTCGCGGCCATTGGCGATCGCGCGGCCGGAGGCGGCCCACGGGAACACGCCCTTCTCGATCTTCAGGCCCTGCTTCTTGGCTTCGTCCTCGGTGACGCCGACCCAAGCCACTTCCGGATCGGTGTAGGCCACGCCCGGGATCACGCGCGCGTCGAAGTAGGACTTCTGGCCGGCGCAGTTCTCCGCCGCCACATGGCCTTCATGCACGCCCTTGTGCGCCAGCATAGGCTGGCCGACGATGTCGCCGATGGCGAAGATGTGCGGCACATTGGTGCGCTGCTGCTTGTCCACCGGGATGAAGCCGCGGTCGGTCACCGCGATGCCGGCGTTCTCGGCGCCCAGCAGCTTGCCGTTCGGCGCGCGGCCGGTGGCGTACAGCACCAGGTCGTAGCGCTGCGGCTCTTTCGGCGCTTGATCGCCCTCGAAAGTCACCCACACGCCGTCGTCCTTGGGCTCCACGGCCACGGTCTTGGTGTTGAGCATGATGTTGTCGAAACGGTGGGCGTTCCACTTCTGCCACACTTTGACCAGGTCGCGGTCCGCGCCCTGCATCAGGCCGTCCATCATTTCCACCACGTCCAGGCGCGCGCCCAGCGTGGAATAGACGGTGCCCATTTCCAGGCCGATGATGCCGCCGCCGATGATCAGCATGCGATTGGCCACGCCCTTCAGTTCCAGCGCGCCGGTGGAATCCACCACGCGCGGATCGTCCGGAATGAACGGCAGCTTCACCACGCGGGAACCGGCGGCGATGATGGCGTTCTTGAATTTGATGATCTTCTTCTCGCCACTCTCTTCACGGCCCTTGCCGGTGGTCAGCGAGACTTCGATATGGTGCGGATCGATGAAATGACCATTGCCGCGCACGATGTCCACCTTGCGCGCCTTGGCCATGCCGCCCAGGCCGCCGGTCAGCTTGGCGATGACCTTTTCCTTGTAGCCGCGCAGCATGTCGATGTCCACTTCCGGCTTGCCGAACTTGATGCCGTTGGCGGCCAGGTGGCTGACTTCGTCGATCACCGCCGCATTGTGCAGCAGCGCCTTGGACGGGATGCAGCCCACGTTCAGGCACACGCCGCCCAGGGTGGCGTAACGCTCGACGATGACCACTTTCAGGCCCAGGTCGGCCGCGCGGAAGGCGGCGGAATAACCGCCGGGGCCGCCGCCCAGCACCATCACATCGCACTCGATGTCGGCGCCGCCGCCATGGCTGGCGGCGACCGGAGCGGCTTGCGGCGCGAAACCGGCCTGGGTGGTGGCGGACGCGACGCCGGTGGTTTCCACCGGCTTCACTTCAGCCGGAGCCGCGGCGGCGCCGGCGGCTTCAATCACCACGATCAGATCGCCTTCGGACACTTTGCTGCCCACGGCGACGCGCACTTCCTTGACGGTGCCGGCGGCTTCCGCCGGCACTTCCATCGTGGCCTTGTCGGTTTCCAGCGTGATCAGGCTGGCTTCTTTTGCGATCACATCGCCCGGCTTGACGAAGACTTCGATCACGTCCACGTTGCCGTGGCCGCCGATGTCCGGGACTTTCAATTCGATCAGATTGCTCATGGTTTTCCATCCGCAATGTTGAGCGGCCGGCGCGGAGCCGGCCGCCTCGAGTCTGGGCTGATTCTGTAGCGAGAAAGCCCGCCGCGCGGGCGTTTCCCCTACATCCTGCGACAGAAGGGCGGAACGCCCCGCCGTTACAGGATCAGACGGCGTACGTCAGTCAGCAGCTTGCCCAAATGCACGGTGAAGCGCGCGGCGGCGGCGCCATCAATCACGCGGTGATCGAAGGACAGCGACAGCGGGCACATCAGGCGCGGCGCGAATTCCTTGCCGTTCCACACCGGCTTGATCTGCGATTTGCAGACGCCGAGGATGGCCACTTCCGGCGCGTTGACGATGGGCGTGAAGCTGGTGCCGCCAATGCCGCCCAGACTGGAAATGGTGAAGGTCGCGCCCTGCATGTCGGTGGGCTTGAGCTTGCCTTCGCGCGCCAGCTTGGACAGATCGGTCAGTTCCTGCGCGATCTGGCGCAGGCCCTTCTTGTCGGCGTCCTTGATCACCGGCACTACCAGGCCGTTAGGCGTGTCGGCGGCGAAACCGATGTGGTAGTACTCCTTCAGCACCAGGTTATCGCCATCCAGCGAACTGTTGAAGTTCGGGAAGGCTTTCAGCGCTTCGGCGGCGGCCTTGATGATGAAGGCCAGCGGGCTGATCTTCAGGCCGGACTTTTCCCATTCCTTGCCCACGGTCTTGCGGAAGTCTTCCAGCTCGGTGATGTCGCACTCGTCGTTGAACGTGACGTGCGGGATCATCACCCAGTTGCGCGACAGATTGGCGCCGGAAATCTTCTGGATGCGGGACAGCGGCTTGGTTTCGATAGCTCCGAACTTGGCGAAATCGACTTTCGGCCACGGCAGCAGATCCAGACCGCCGCCGGAGGAGGCCGCGGCGGCCGGAGCCAGCGCCACCGGGTTCTGCATCACGCCCTTGACGAAGGCTTTGACGTCGGCGTCGGTGATGCGGCCCTTGCGGCCATTGCCCTTGACCTTGCCCAGGTCCACGCCCAGTTCGCGCGCCAGACGGCGCACCGACGGACCGGCGTGGACCTTGGAGAAGGAGACTTCGTCGATGGCGGCGGCGGCAGCGACCGGAGCCGGCGCGGCTGCGGCGGCCACCGGGGCAGGTGCGGCTGCAACAGCAGGTGCGGCAGCAGCCACGGCTGCCGGTGCGGCGGCGGCGGCGGCGGCGGCAGCGCCTTCCACCACCACGATCAGATCGCCTTCGCTGACCTTGTCGCCCACTTTCACTTTGACTTCCACCACGCGGCCGGCGGCGGAGGCCGGCACTTCCATGGTGGCCTTGTCGGTTTCCAGCGTGATCAGGCTGTCGTCGACGGCGATCTCATCGCCGACCTTGACGGTGACTTCGATCACATCGACGCCGTTGTGGCCGCCGATGTCCGGCACGCGGATTTCGCTGCGGCCGGAAGCCGCCGGCGCGGCAGGCGCGGCGGCGGGAGCGGCGGCAACCGGAGCCGGAGCCGCGGCCGGGGCGGCTGCGGGCGCCGCAGCGGTGGCGGCCGGGGCCGGCGCGGACGCGGCGGCGCCCACTTCCAGGATGGCGATCACGTCGCCTTCGGAGATCTTGCCGCCGACGACGGCTTTGACTTCCTTGATCACGCCCGCGGTTTCCGCCGGCACTTCCATGGTGGCCTTGTCGGTTTCCAGCGTGATCAGGGAGTCGTCCACGGACACGGTCTGGCCCGGGGCGATGAATACTTCGATGATGTCTACATTGCTGTGACCGCCGATGTCGGGCACTTTCAATTCGATCAGATTGCTCATGAGCTTTCCATTCGTAAGGCGGAAGCCCCTGCTGGGGTTTGCCGCCGGATATCCGCTACAGATTCGCTTGCCATGCAAAGGCGGAAGACCCCGGTCTGAACCGGGGCTTCCGCTTTGCGATTACACTTTCCAGCTAGGCAGCTTGTCGGTCTTGATGCCGTACTTGGCGATCGCCTCGGCCACCTTGGACGCTTCGATCTTGCCGTCGCGCGCCAGCGCGGACAGAGCAGCCAGCGCCACGTGGTAGCGGTCCACCTCGAAGAAGGAACGCAGGTTGGCGCGGCTGTCGGAGCGGCCGAAGCCGTCGGTGCCCAGCACCACGTAACGGCCCGGAACGTATTCGCGGATCTGGTCGGCGTAGTTGCGGATGTAGTCGGTAGCGGCCACCACCGGGCCCTGACGGCCGGCCAGCTGCTGTTCGACGTAGCAGGCGCGCGCCTCGGCGGTCGGGTGCAGCAGATTGTGGCGCTCGGCTTCCATGCCGTCGCGACGCAGCTGGTTGAAGGAGGTCACGCTCCAGATGTCGGCGGCCACGCCGAAATCGTTCTTCAGCAGATCGGCCGCGGCCATCACTTCGCGCAGAATGGTGCCGGAGCCCATCAGCTGCACTTTCACCTTGGCGTCGCCGCCGTCCTGCAGCAGGTACATGCCCTTCAGGATGCCCTCTTCCGCGCCCGCCGGCATCGCCGGGTGAACGTAGTTCTCGTTCATCAGGGTCAGGTAGTAGAAGACGTCTTCCTGCTCGGCGTACATGCGGCGCAGGCCGTCTTGCACGATCACCGCCAGTTCGTAGGCGAAGGTCGGGTCGTAGCTGATGCAGTTCGGGATCAGGCCGGCCTGGATGTGGCTGTGGCCGTCTTCGTGCTGCAGGCCTTCGCCGTTCAGCGTGGTGCGGCCGGCGGTGCCGCCCAGCAGGAAGCCGCGGGCGCGCATGTCGCCGGCGGCCCAGGCCAGGTCGCCGATGCGCTGGAAGCCGAACATCGAGTAGTAGATGTAGAACGGAATCATCTGCTGGCTGCTGTTGGCGTAGCTGGTCGCCGCGGCGATCCAGTCGGCCATCGCGCCCGGCTCGTTGATGCCTTCCTGCAGAATCTGACCGTCCTTGGATTCCTTGTAGAACATCAGCTGGTCATGGTCTTGCGGCACGTAGTTCTGACCCTGGGTGGACCAGATGCCGTACTGGCGGAACATGCCTTCCATGCCGAAGGTGCGGGACTCGTCCGGCACGATGGGCACCACGCGCTGGCCGATGTTCTTGTCCTTCATGATGGTGCCCAGCATGCGGACGAAGGCCATCGTGGTGGAGAACTCGCGGTCGCCCGACGCTTGCAGCTGCGCGTCGAACACGGACAGTGCCGGCACTTGCAGCGCATTGGTCACCGGCTTGCGCGCCGGCAGGTAGCCGCCCAGCGCCGCGCGGCGCTCGCGCATATACTTCATTTCCGGGCTGTCTTCGGCCGGCAGGTAGTACGGCACGTTAGCCAGGTCTTCATCGGAAACCGGAATGCCGAAACGGTCGCGGAAGTTGCGCAGCGAATCCAGATCCATCTTCTTGGCCTGGTGCGCGATGTTCTTGGCTTCGCCGGAAGCGCCCATGCCGTAACCCTTGATTGTCTTGGCCAGGATCACGGTCGGACGGCCGTTGGCGTTGTTGGACGCCTCGTGGTAGGCGGCGTACACCTTGTGCGGGTCATGGCCGCCGCGGTTCAGCGCCCAGATCTCGTCGTCGGACATATTGGCGACCATTTCGCGCAGCTCCGGGTATTTGCCGAAGAAGTGTTCGCGAACGTAAGCGCCGTCCTTGGATTTGAAGGTCTGGTAATCGCCGTCCACGCATTCGTCCATGCGCTTTCTCAGCAGGCCCTTGCTGTCCATCGCCAGCAGCGGGTCCCAACGCGAGCCCCAGATCACTTTCAGCACATTCCAACCGGAACCGCGGAAATCGCCTTCCAGTTCCTGAATGATCTTGCCGTTGCCGCGCACCGGGCCGTCCAGACGCTGCAGGTTGCAGTTGATCACGAAGATCAGGTTGTCCAGGCCTTCACGGGCGGCCATGGCGATCGCGCCCAGCGATTCCGGCTCGTCCATCTCGCCGTCGCCGCAGAAGCACCACACCTTGCGGCCGTGGGTCTTGGCCAGACCGCGGCTTTCCAGGTACTTGAGGAAGCGGGCCTGATAGATGGCCATCAAGGGGCCCAGGCCCATAGACACGGTCGGGAACTGCCAGAAGTCCTTCATCAGCCACGGGTGCGGATAGGAGGACAGGCCGTTGCCGTCCACTTCCTGGCGGAAGCTGTCCAGCTGTTCGGTGGAGAGGCGACCTTCCATGAAGGCGCGCGCGTACACGCCCGGGGAAATATGGCCCTGGAAGTAGATCAGATCGCCGTCTTGCTCATCGTTCTGGGCGCGCCAGAAGTGGTTGAAGCCGACGTCGTACAGGGTGGCGGAGGACTGGAAGGAGGCGATGTGGCCGCCCAGTTCCAGGTCCTTCTTGCCGGCGCGCAGCACCAAAGCGGCGGCGTTCCAGCGGTTGATCGAGCGGATGCGATGCTCCAGCTCGTGGTTGCCCGGCGACTTCATTTCTTTGCCGAGCGGAATGCTGTTCTGGTATGCGGTGGTGGCGTCAAACGGCAGATGGGCGCCGCGGCGGCGGGTGCGCTCAACCAGTTGTTCCAGCAGGTAATGCGCGCGCTCCGGGCCTTCGGCGTCCAGCACCGACTCCAGCGCTTCAGTCCATTCCTGGGTTTCCAACGGATCGATATCGTCAGGGAAAGTTGCAGCCATCTCTGGTCCTCACAGCAAGGTGGATCGGGGGCCGTATGTAGCACTGCGCGGCCCCGCGTTATTTCAATCGGCTCGAATTCGAACCTATTTATTAGCTTCAGATTATAAACGAACGCAATCGCAAATAAAAATGTTCATTTTCGAAAAGAGCGTCGTATCTTGAGCAAGTGTACGTCCACCCGCTTTCACAAAGGAATAGGTCAAGCGTACTAACGCTTGTTTCCGGGTGGAAAACATCGATTATTGCGCCGCACCATGTTGTTTTTTTGCGATTTGCTGTCGCAAATTGAAACATTTGTTTCAGTTGCGCGCCTACTTCTTCTTCTCTTCCCGCACCAGCCGGTCCAACTCGCGGATGCGCGCTTCGATCGAAGAGCGCAGGTAGAAGTCGTCGCCCTTGGCCTTGCTGGCCAGTTGGAACTGCTCCATCGCCGGCGAGTAGCGCTGTTCATAATAGAAGGCATTGCCCAGGGCCGCGTGATAACGCAACGGGTCGCGGTCCACGTACAGCCCGGCCTGGCGCCGGTATAGCGCCGGGTCATCCGGCCGCTGGCTCAAGCGGCTCTTGATCAGGCTCAGCGCGCCCTGATTGTCGCCGCTGGCGATGGCGATATCGATGTCCAGCAACTGCAGCGACTGGCTCTGCGGAAAACGGACGAGGCCGGCGCGCACCGCGCCGCGGGCGGCGGGCCAGTCCTTGCGCTCGCGCTCTATCGCCACCTCCAGGCCTCGCAGCATGGGATGATCCGGCAGCTTGCTCCGCGCCTTGGCCAAGGCCTGACGCGCGCCGGCGATATCACGCTGGCGCAGCTTGACCTGGGCCAGGCCATACCACTGCGCGCCCTCGTTCAGATACAGACCGCGATCGAGCGCGGCTTCGTAATAACGCAGGCCCTCCTCCGGCGTCATCACCGTGGCGCGCAGCTTCTCGCGCACCAATAGATAGTCGCTGCTGTCGGCGCGCATCTTCACCGGATAATCCAGCGCCCGGTTCTCGGCCTCGCTGATGCGCTCCAGCGTCACCGGGTGGGTGCGCAGAAAGGCCAGCGCCGCGTTGTCGCTGTAGCGTTCGTTCTGCTGCAGCCGCTGAAAGAAGGCCGGCATGCTGCGCACATCGAAACCAGCCTGACTCATATACTGCATGCCGACACGGTCGGCCTCGCGCTCGAAATCGCGTGAAAACGCCAATTGATTGGAAATCGACAAGCCCATGCCGGCGGACACCACCCCCATCGCGCCCTGGCCGCTGCCGGCCTTGGCCGCCAGCGCGGCGGCGATGATGGTGCCCAGCAACAGCAAGGGACTGGTGGCGCTGCTGGCCGCCTTCATCCGCGCGATGTGGCGCTGGGCGACGTGGGCAGTTTCATGCCCCAGCACCGAGGCGAGCTCGCCCTCGCTCTGGGTCGCCAGCAGCAGCCCGATATTGATGCCGATATAGCCGCCGGGCATGGCGAAGGCGTTGATGCCGCTGTCGTTGACGCAGAAATAGGTGAAGCCGACGCCGGGCAGCTTGACGCCGCTGGACAGCCGGCCGCCGATATCGTTGAGGTAGTCGTTGATTTCCTGATCGTCGACGATGTCGCCGGCCTCCAGCATCGCGCGCCAGGCCTGGCGGCCGATGCGGTTCTCGTCCGCCAGCGTCAGCGAGGCGTCGGACACCTCGCCCAGGTCGGGCAGATCGGCATAAGAGACGGGAGGGTGCAGCAGGGTCAGCGCCAGCACGCCGGCCAGCAGGGTCTGTTTGCTCATCCGGCTATGATAGCCAGGTTCGCCCACAAGTTGCATGAGGCGGCGCAATATCAACTGTCAAAGAGTATTGAGGCAAGGGCCGGTGTAGAATCTCGCGCGCAAGTGCGAGGCAAGGCGACAACCGCAGAGAAAGCGGAATGCGTACATGGCATCTGAGCATTTCGATGGGGCACTCACCGTGCGGCGTCTGGCACAGTGCAGCGGATCGTAAACAGGCTCTAGGCGGCCAGCGCCTCCCACGCCGCCTGCGTGCTCAAGTGCACGCGGCCGCTGAAACCGGCCAGCAAGCCGCCGCCCTCCATCCGCTGCGCCACCGGCCCCTTGATTTCGGCCAGATGCAGCGTCACGCCGCGCGCCGCCAGTTCCGCGTCCAGACGCGCCAACATCAGCAAGGCGCTGGTATCGATACGGTTGACCGCGCTCATGATCAGCAGCAATCTGGACGCATCCGGCCGCGCGGCCAGCCGCGCCAGCACCTCGCCGCGCACCTGGCGGGCGTTGCCGAAAAACAGGCTTTCGTCCACCCGCAGAAACAGCGCGCCGGGCAGATGCTCCACCGCGAAGCGCAAGCGGTTGCGGAAGTGATGGCTGCCCGGCAGCCGCCCCAGTTCAGCGATATGCGGCCGGCTGCTGCGCCACAACATGGCGGCCAGCGAGGTCAGCACGCCGGCGACGATGCCGGAATCCACCCCCAGCCACAACACCAGCGCGAAGGTCAGCGCGAACGCCGCCGCGTCGGCGCGGTCAGTGCGCCAGGCCAGGCGCAGGCTGTCGAAACGTATCATGCCCGCCACCGAGGCGATGATCATCGCCGCCAACACCGGCAAGGGCAGCAAGGCCAGCCAGGCGGCGGCAAAGCCGGCCAGCAGCAGCAGGCCCAGCGCGGCGATCACCGAGGCCAGCTGAGTCTGGGCGCCGGCCTCGGCATTGACCAGAGAACGGGTCAGCCCGCCGGTGACCGGGAAACCGCCGGACAAGCCGGCGCCGATATTGCACAGGCCCAGCGCCAACAGCTCCCGGTCCGGGTCCACCTCCTCGCCGCGCCGCTGCGCCAGCGTCTGCACCACCGCCAGGCTCTGCACATAATTGACCAAGGCAATGAAAAAAGCCGGCAAGGCCAATTGCGACCACTGCGCCAGGCTCAGAGCCGGCCAGATCGGCGCCGGCAAACCCGACGGCACCGCGCCCACCACCGGCAGCGCCGCGCTCAGATCCAGGCCGGCCACCAGCGCCATGCCCAGCAGCACCGCCAGCAAGGGCGCCAGCCGCAACCACAGCTGCCGCGCCGCAGCCGTCAGGCCGCAGCGGCGCAAACAGGCGTCCCCGCGCCAGCGCGCCAACAGCAATAACACCAGCGCCGATACGCCGAACGGCAGCGCGACACGGTTGATGTCATCGACAGCCCGCCACAGGCCGGACAGCAGTTGCGGCAGCGCAGCGCCGCCGGACGACACGCCCAGCAAGGGCCCCAATTGCGACAGCACGATCAGCAAGGCCGACGCCGAGGTGAAGGCAGCCAGCACCGGCTCGGACAGCAGATCGGCGATGAAACCCAAGCGCAACAGGCCCAGCACCGCCAGCATCAGACCCGACATCAGCGCCAGGCCGATGGCCAGCGCCAGATAATCGCCGGAGCCCGGCTCGGCCAGCCGCGCCAGCGTCGCCGCCACCAATAAGGAGGTCATCGCCATCGGCCCCACCGACTGCGCGTGGCTGCGCCCCGCCAGCGCGTAGATCAGCAAGGGGGCGATGCTGGCGTACAAACCGGCCTCGGCCGGCAGTCCGGCCACCAAGGCGTAAGCCAGACCCTGCGGCGCCAGCAACAAGGTCACCACCAGGCCGGCGCTCAGATCGCCGGCCAAGTATTCACGCCGATAGCCGCTCAGCCAGGCCGGTAAGCAGCGCTTCACCCGCGCTGTTCCAAGGCGCCCGGCCAGCCCCATGCCGGCCGCCATCGCCAACAGGAACAAGCCGCCTTGGGGCGACAGCATGCCCCCCAGCAGCAAGGCCGGCCCAGGGCAGATGCCGGCCAGGCCCCAGCCGATGCCGAACAGCAGGCTGCCGCCTATCAGCCGTCGCGTCAGCGGCGTCTTGGCCGGCCACTGCGCCGGCTCGCCCAAGAGCCCGCGCGGGCGGCGCTCGGCCAGACGGAAGGCCGGCCAGGCCGCGGCGATAGCGCCGACCATCACCAGCGCCAGGCTGGGGTCCCAAGCGCCGCCCAGATCCAGAAAAGCCAGCACCTTGGCCGGATTGGCCATGCCGGACAACAACAGGCCCAGGCCGAACAACAGGCCGGCGCCCGCCATCGACGATAAGCGCTTCCACTCCGCGGCCATCTTCACGCCCCCCAATGCCTAAACATGGCCACCGTGACGAAGCCGGCGCACATGAAGGCCATCGTCGCCGCCAGCGAACGCGGCGACAGCCGCGCCAAGCCGCAAACGCCATGGCCGCTGGTGCAACCGGACGCCAGACGCGTGCCGACGCCCACCAAGATGCCGGCAAGCAGCAAGCGGCCGCCGCCGGCCTCGACCAGGCTGACCGGCAAGCCGCCAACCGCGAGCAACCACAAGCCCGGCGCCGCCATCAAGCCCAGCACAAAGGCCAATCGGGCGCGCCAATCCGTCCGCCGCTCCAGCAGGCCGGACACCATTCCGCTGATGCCGGCGACGCGGCCATGCAACAAGGCCAGCCACGCCGCCGCCAAGCCGATCAGCGCGCCGCCCAACAGGGCTTGCCACGGCGTGAACGCCTGCCAGTCCAAGATCATTGCGCCTCTCCCACCGAAGCGTCCGCGCAGAACAAGGCGTGCAAGGCGTTCAGCAAGGCCAGCGCGTCCTGGCTGGCCACGCTGTAATACACCCACTTGCCATCGCGCCGCGTTGTCACCAGGCCCTCATTGCGCAGCACGCCCAATTGCTGGGACAGCGTCGGCTGGTGAATGCCGGTCAGGCGCTCCAGTTCCGACACCGATTTTTCCCCATCCACCAGCTGGCACAGCAGCAGCAGCCGGTCCTCGTTGGCCAGGCCCTTCAGCAGCAAGGCGGCGCGGCCGGCATTGGCGCGCAGCAGATTCAAATCCATATTCATTCCCCCGCCGCGACTGCGGCGCTGCCAACATTATGTTTTATAATATAATGTAAATCAACTAACTGTTACCGTCGCGCCACAGTGTTTCCATGCCGCCACATGGCCTATCAGTCACCCTCCCCACCGGAAAAACTGTTGTAGACTCAAGGCCATGAACCTATTTCAAGCTGCGGCTCCAGCCCGGCCCGTCAGCGCCGCTGCATCGCCCGCCCTCCCCTCCGCTCCCAGACAACTGGTGCACGAACGCGGCATTCCCGCTTTCGGCATGTATCAGGGCATCATCGACCGGCTGGACTGGCGCGCGCTGAAAGCCACTCCCTACCAGCGCCTGACGCGCAAACTGCACCACAAGCGCTGGCAGTACGCGGCCATCGCCCATCCGGCCTTCTTCATCGGCGTCGCCATCGTCGATGTGGGCTGGACCGGCACCGCCTTCGCCTACCTGTTCGATCGCAAGCGCGGCGAGGTCATCGCCGCCGTCAGCGCCAACGGCCTACCCGGCCTGTCCACCCAGGTGGAAGACCGCGCCTTCGGCGACGCCTCCTTCCACGCCGGCCGCTGCCGGCTGAGTTTCCGCCGCAACGGCGAGCGCCTGGAACTGGCGGTGGACGCGCCGCAGCTGAAAGTGGCCGCGCACATTCAATTGACGGAGATGCCGCCGGTGCTGGCGGTGATCGCGCCGGCCAACTGGCTGGCCCACTCCACTCACAAGAGCGGCGGGCTCAGGATCAGCGGCTTCGCCGATTGCCAGGACCAGCGCTACTCGCTGGACGGCGCGGTGGCGGCGCTGGACTATTCCAACGGCCTGCTGGCGCGGGAAACCCGCTGGCGCTGGGCCAGCGCGCACGCGCTGGAACTGGGCTTCAATCTGCAACAAGGCTATATGGGCGACACCGAGAACGCCGCCTGGTTGCATGGCAAGCTGATCCGGCTGGGACCGGTCAGCTTCGACTACCAGCCGGAGGACCCTTTGCAAGGCTGGCGCATGCAGAGCGACAACGGCCTGCTGGAACTGGACTTCACCCCGGAAGGCGCGCGCCGCGAGGACAAGAACCTGCTGATCGCCGCCAGCCGCTATGTACAGCCCATCGGCCGCTTCAACGGCCAGATCCGCGACCCGGACAGCGGCGCCGTTCACTTGGTGCGCGATTTGCTGGGCGTGACCGAGGACCATCTGTCGCGTTGGTGAACGTAGCCCGCTCGATGCGGCAAGCCAGCGCCCATTCGCCGCCATTGTCTGACGTTCATTGCAATTCCCTGCCATAAGCAGGGCAATTCCACGCTTGCGAAAATACAAGACCGGCCGGAACAACAGTGGTAGGATGCGCCCGCAACCGAGTATTTTCTCTAAACGACCAAACCAATCGTCAGAGTCTGTCCATGATCATTTTGTACCGCGCCAGAACGCTCATGAACCGACTCTCTGTAGGAGATTGCCATCATGGATAGATTAAGCGCTCTGCTTGAACACAATCGCCACTTCGTGGAAAACCGCGAATACGAGCAATTCAAGACCGACAAGTTTCCAGGCAAAGGCCTGGCCGTGCTGGCCTGTATGGACGCGCGCCTGGTGGAACTGCTGCCCAAGGCCATGGGCCTGAAGAACGGCGACGCCAAGCTGATCAAGAACGCCGGCGCGCTGATCACCCACCCCTGGGGCTCGGTGATGCGCAGCCTGATCATGGCGGTGTACGAATTGCGCGCCGACGAAATCTGCGTGGTCGCCCACCGCGACTGCGGCATGCGCGCGGTCGATCCGCAGCGCGTGCTGGACCATGCGATGGAACGCGGCGTGTCGGAAGACACCATCGCCACGCTGCGCGCGGCCGGCATCGACCTGGACGGCTGGCTGAAGGGCTTCGACAACGTGTCCGACAGCGTGCGCCACACCGTGCACACCATCCGCAACCATCCGCTGATGCCCAAGGACGTGCCGGTGCACGGCATGGTGATCCACCCGTCCACCGGCCGGCTGGAAGTCATCGTCGACGGCTACCTGAACGACGACGCGCAGGAGTAAGCCGGTGCGGCTGGGCCTGTTCGGCGGCACCTTCGACCCCATCCACAACGCCCATCTGCGCATGGCCGAGGCCTTCGCCGCGGAACTGGCGCTGGACGAGGTCAGGCTGGTCCCGGCCGGCCGGCCCTATCACCGCAGCCATGGCCCGCACGCCACGCCGGCGCAGCGCCTCGCCATGGCCGAGCTGGCGGTGGACGATTACCCGCGACTGGCGGTGGACGCTCGCGAAGTGCACCGCCCCGGCGCCGCCTACACCATAGACACCCTGGCGGAGCTGCGCGCCGAGTCGGGCCCCGATGCCGAACTGTGGTTTCTGATCGGCGGCGACTCGCTGGCCACGCTGCACACCTGGAAGCGCTGGGACGAACTGTTGCATTTCGCCAACCTGGCCGTGGCGCTGCGCCCCGGCTTCGACCCGGCGGCGTTGCCGGCGCCGATACAGCCCTTGTGGCGCGCCCGGCAAGTCTATGATTTTTCAAATCGAACCGCATCCGGTACAATCCGCCCCTTGGCCTTGCCGCCGGTAGACATCGCGGCCACCGACATCCGCCTGCGCCTGGCGCGCGGCGACGCGGTGGATGACGTGCTGCCCCCCGCGGTGCTGGCCTATATCCGCCAACACCGGCTATACCGGACAATATAGCCGCCGTGTCCGGCCATTTTCCGCCAGGCCGCCCAAGGCGGCCGGCAACCATTCACGCAAGCAATACGGCAGGCCTGCCGGACGCGCCGCACGCGCCGGCCCCGCCCGCCATTCCGCGACAGCTTCGCCGTCGGCCACGGTCGGCGCGGACAGCCGCACAGGAAAAGGACATTATGGAAGTGCAAGATATTGCCAAGCTGGCGATCGAGGCCCTGGAAGACGTCAAGGGCAAGGACATCGTTGAACTGGACACCAGCAATCTGACCCAGTTGTTCCAACGCATGATCGTCGCCACCGGCGACTCCAACCGCCAAGTCAAGGCGCTGGCCAACAGCGTGCACGTCAAGCTGAAGGAAGCCGGCGTCGACATCGTCGGCAGCGAAGGCCACGAGAGCGGCGAATGGGTGCTGGTGGACGCCGGCGACGTGGTGGTGCACGTGATGCTGCCGGCGGTGCGCGACTACTACGACATCGAAGCGCTGTGGGGCGGCCAGAAGCCCAGCTTCCTGCCGCCGGGCGGCCGCCCGTGGTCCGCGGTCTGACTCAAGACCAAGCGCTAGCCGCAATCAACGGGGACTCTGGTCCCCGTTTGTGTTTTTACTGGCCCTGACACTCATGAAAATCACCATTCTCGCCGTCGGCACCAAGATGCCGCGCTGGGTGGACGAAGCCTACAGCGATTACGCCAAGCGCTTCGGCCGCGACATCACGCTGGAACTGAAGGAAATCAAGCCGGAGAAGCGCGGCGGCGGCGTCACCGCCGAAAAAGGCATTGCCGCCGAGCACGAGCGGCTGCTCGCCGCCATCCCGCCGCGCGCGCGACTGGTGGTGATGGACGAACGCGGCAAGAACTGGACTTCGGTGCGCCTGGCCGAAGGCCTGAAGGAATGGATGGCCGGCGGAGATGACGTGGTCTTCATCATCGGCGGCGCCGACGGCCTGGCGGCGGAATTGAAGCAGCGCGCCGACGTGCTGCTGCAGCTGTCGGCGATGACGCTGCCGCATGGCATGGTGCGGGTGATGCTGGCCGAACAGATCTATCGCGCCTATTCCATCCTCAACAACCACCCCTACCACCGCGAGTAGACACCGCGCGGACGGATCAAGCCGGCGGCGAGGCCTGCGCCGCCGCCGGCGGCAAGCTCTGCGGCGCCAGCCGGACCCACTCCACCGCCACCGTGTCATCGTCCTGCGGCAGCGCCGAGCCTTCGACGCGCGCCAAGCCGTTCAACCAGTTTTCATTGCCTGAAAAAATCATGACAGCTTCCTCCAGCCCTCGTGTTGCAGGCGCAGTTCCACCGCGGTGGCGGAACGGCGGCAGGCCACCACGGGAATGCCTTGCGCATTGGCGCTGTCGCGGTAATTGCGCATCACATTGTGTCCCAGGAAATCGGTGAGCAGAATCAGCAGATCCGGCTTGCCCGGCAGCGGCGCCTTACGCTGGTGCGCGACATTGCGCCCGCAGATGTGGCGGGCAATCCGGATGTTGTAGCTTTGCAGAACCGCCGGAATGTTTCCCAGGCTGTCCGCACCTATCAGCAGGGCATTCATCAGCCACCTCCTCTCGCGCGGCACCACTCGCCGCCTTGGCATGCAGCCACTCTATGCCGGACTCATTACGCAAGTAAAGATATATAAAATTAGTTTTTTATTTCTAACAAATATATAAATCCCGCGCCGCGCCCAATCGCGGCCAGGCCAGGCCTGATTCCACATAAAACACTGAAATGAAAAGAAAAATCGGCTCATTTCCATTGCCAGACAAAGGAAAGCGCCGAGGCGAGCTAAAACTCAAAACCATCGACAGCCAAACCGAAACCCGATAGGCTGCGCGCCCTCGGCACACTCGCCCAACCCTTTGATCTGTATATACAAATGAACGCAGTTCTTCTGGCCGTCCTGGTCATGCTCGGGCTGGCGCTATTGCGCACCCACGTCGTCATCAGCCTGTTGATCGGCGCCCTGGTTGGCGGCCTAAGCGGCGGCCTGTCCCTGTCCCGCACGCTGGAGGCGTTCAACAACGGTATCACCGGTGGCGCCGCGGTGGCTCTGTCCTACGCCTTGCTCGGCGCCTTCGCGCTGGCTATCGCCAAATCCGGCCTACCGCACGCGATGGCGGACCTGGCGATCAAGCGGCTGGAACGCGGCGGCGCCCAGGGCAGGCTGAAATGGGCGCTGATCCTGCTGCTGGCCGTGGTCAGCATCGCCAGCCAGAACCTGGTGCCCATCCATATCGCCTTCATTCCGCTGCTGGTGCCGCCGCTGCTCTATGTGATGGCGCGGCTGCATCTGGACCGCCGCCTGGTCGCCTGCGTGATCACCTTCGGCCTGGTCACGCCCTATATGGTGTTTCCGGTCGGCTTCGGCGATATTTTCCTGAAACAGATCCTGCTGGGTAATATCGCCAAATCCGGCATGGACGTGCGCGGCCTCAATGTGATGCACGCGATGGCGATACCGGCGCTGGGCATGGTGGCCGGCCTGCTGTGGGCGGTGCTGGTCAGCTACCGCAAGCCGCGCCACTACGCGCTGGGCAAGATAGAAAACGTGGAACGCACCCATGCCCGGGTCAGCCGCAAATCGCTGACGACCGCGCTACTGGCGATCGCGCTGGCCTTCGCGGTGCAGCTGTATACCGACTCCATGATCATGGGCGCGCTGGCGGGCTTCCTGCTGTTCCTCGCCGTCGGCGTGGTGAAATGGAAGGATGCGGACGGCTTGTTCAACGAGGGCATGAAGATGATGGCGATGATAGGCTTCACCATGATCACCGCCCAGGGCTTCGCCGAGGTGCTGAAAGCCACCGGCCAGGTGGGCGCGCTGGTCAGCGCCAGCGCCGGCCTGTTCGCCGGCAATCAGGGCGTGGCCGCCTTCGCCATGCTGCTGGTGGGCCTGGTGGTGACCTTGGGCATAGGTTCGTCCTTTTCCACCGTGCCCATCCTGACCGCTATCTACGTGCCGCTGTGCATGCACCTGGGCTTCTCGCCGCTGGCCACCGTCGCCATCATCGGCACCGCCGGCGCGCTGGGCGACGCCGGCTCGCCGGCCTCGGACTCCACGCTGGGTCCGACCTCGGGCCTGAATGTGGACGGCCAGCACGACCATATCCGCGACACCGTGCTGCCCACCTTCCTGCACTACAACTTGCCGGTGCTGGCGGCCGGCTGGATTGCGGCGATGGTGTTGTAGAATGGCCGGCATGGATGATCAAATCGATGCCCGCCTGGCCGAAATGGAAGTGAAACTCGCCTTCCAGGACGAATTATTGGACACGCTGAACGCCACCGTGGCGCGCCAGCAGAAAGAGATGGAATTGCTGCAGCAGCAAATGCGCCTGCTCTACCAGCAATTCCGCCAGGCTCAGCCGGACGACGCCGCGTCCGGCCTCAGCCTGCGCGACGAGATTCCGCCGCACTATTGAGGAGCAGGCGGTTCACGCGCCCCGGCGCCGCGACACCACCGCCTCGATATTCTTGCGGCCGATCAACGGCGCCGGCTCCGGCATGTCGGCCGGCTCCGGCCCCAGCCACTTGTACATCACCAGGCAGTCCACCAAGCCCAGCCGCGCGTGGCGGTAAGCGCGCGGCAGCCGTCCCACCTGCTCGTAGCCCAGCTTGCGCCACAAGGCCACAGCCACCTCGTTGCTGGCCACCACCGAGTTGAACTGCATCGCCAGGAAACCGCTGTCCAGCGCCAAGCGCTGCGAATGCTCGCACATCAGCCGCGCCACGCCCTTGCCGCGCGCCGCTTCGGCCACCATATAGCCGCAATTGCAGACATGGCCGCCCGGGCCGGCGGCATTGGGCTTGAGAAAATACGAGCCCAGCAGCACGCCGTCCTCCTCCGCCACCAGGGTGTGCAGCGGCAGCCGCAGCCACAGCTCGCGAGCCTGTTCCCGTGTCAGCTCCGGATCGAAGGCATAGGTTTCCCTGGCCGCCACCACCGCTTGGAACACCGGCCAAAAGCGTTCGAAATCGCCGTCCTTCATCGCCCGTATCGTAATCATGCCGCCTCCTGTTTCAATTGCGCCGTCGCCGGCTTGCCGCTCATGCGTCCCGACAACAGACTGGCGCTGGCGATCAGCGCGCCGCCCAGCCATTCACGCGACGTCATCGCCTCTCCGGCCAACAGATAGGCCGACGCCGCCGCGAACAACAACTCCATCAGCATCAACGTCATCGTCTGCGTCGCCGGCAGAATGGACACGCCGTGCTGCGATATCACGCTGGTGCACAACAGGGTCACGCCCAGAATGCCCAGCACCAGCCAGCTTTGCGGCGGAATCTCCAGAATGCCGCCCAATTGTCCGGCCAACGCCAGCTTGATCGCTCCTATGGACGCCACGCCGAACCAGATCGACGCCGATTTGACCGGCACCGGAATGCCCCTGGCGTTGCGGCTGAGCACATTGCCCAGTGCAAAAGCCATGCCGCCGGACAAGGCCAGCCACTCATAACGGTGGCTAAGCGGCAGTTCTCCGTCGAACAAGCCTGGGCGGTAGATGAAGATGAAGCTGCCGAGCAACGACAGCGCCACCACCAGCCAGCCACTGCCGGTCAAACGCTCCTTCAGGATCAGCCGCGACAGGAACACCGTCCACAGCGGCGACAGGTAGAACAGCAGCAGCACCCGCACCACCTGACCCTCGGACACCGCCCAGGTATAGCTGTAGTTGCACCAGCCAAACACCGCGGCCAGCAACAGCAGCACCGGCTGCCAGCGGAACTGGCGGCGGTAGACATCGAAGAAGGTGATCAGCCCCAGCGCGATGGCCACCAGATAGACCACCAGCGAGGTGGTCGCCACGCTGACGCCGCCCTGATTCAGGCTGCGGAACGGATACCACATCAGCCCCCATACCAACGCGGTGGTGAGAATGCCGCAGATGGCGAGAAATTTTTGTTTTACAGGTGTCATCGCTTGTTCTTAAGATATTCTGTTTGTTTGCGCTCGTTTTGGAGACACCGTGAACCCCCGCCTGGCCCAATTGCAGCCCTATCCCTTCCAGCGCCTGCGCGCGCTGCTCGCTGGCGTGACGCCGCCGGCGGACAAGCCGCACATCAATCTGTCGATAGGCGAACCCAAGCACCCGACACCGGAACTGGTGGAGCAGGCGCTGATAGCCAATCTGGCCGGCTTGTCGCAATACCCGGCCACACTGGGCAGCGAGGCGCTGCGCCAGGCCTGCGCCGCATGGATGCGGCGACGCTATGATCTGGATCTGGATGCGCAAAGCGAGATACTGCCGGTCAATGGCAGCCGTGAAGCCTTGTTTGCTTTTGTGCAGACGGTGATAGACGCCAGCGGCGCTCAAACGCCTATCGTGATATCCCCGAATCCTTTTTACCAGATTTACGAAGGCGCGGCACTGTTGGCCGGGGCGGAACCCTATTATGTCAACTGTCTGGCGGAACAGCGCTTCCAGCCGGACTGGAGCCAGGTACCTGAAGCGGTGTGGCAGCGCACCCAATTGGTGATCGTGTGCAGCCCCGGCAATCCCACCGGCGCGGTGATGTCGCTGGCCGATTGGGAAACATTGTTCCAGCTGTCCGACCGCTATGGCTTCGTCATCGCCAGCGACGAGTGCTATTCCGAAATCCACTTCGGTCGGCCGCCGCTGGGCGGGCTGGAGGCGGCGCGCAAGCTGGGCCGCGGCTTTGAGCGGCTGGTGATGTTCACCAGCCTGTCCAAGCGCTCCAATGTGCCGGGCATGCGTTCCGGCTTTGTCGCCGGCGACGCCGCGCTCTTGGCCAAATTCCTGCTCTACCGCACCTACCACGGCAGCGCGATGAGCCTGACGGTGCAGGCGGCCAGCGTGGCGGCCTGGAACGACGAGGATCATGTCGAGTCCAACCGGGCGCAATACATCGCCAAGTTCGACGCGGTCACGCCGCGGCTGGCGATGGGCCTGGAAGTGCGGCGCCCGGATGCCGGCTTCTACCTGTGGGCCAAGGTGCCGAACGGGAATGATGTAGACTTCGCCAAGGCGCTGTTCGCCGAAGAACACGTCACCGTGCTGCCCGGCAGTTATCTGGCGCGCGACGCCCACGGCGTCAACCCCGGCGCCGCTTATGTCCGCGTCGCGCTGGTGGCCACGCTGGAAGAATGCGTGGCCGGCGTCGAGCGCATTGTCGCCTTCGTCGAACGCCAGACCTCCTGAATCCACACGGCCCGCCTCCGGCGCGGCCGCTTGAAAGCGAATTGAATGACGACTTCCATCCACATTGCCAAAGGACTGAATACCATGCATCCGATCCAGACCCTGATCGAAGAAGCGTTTGAGAAGCGCGCCGAGATCACGCCCGCCACCGTTTCCGCCGAACTGAAGTCCGCCATCGGCCAGGTGATCGCCGAGCTGGACGCCGGCCGCCTGCGCGTGGCGGAGAAACAGGGCGCCGACTGGGTGGTGAACCAGTGGGTGAAGAAGGCGGTGCTGCTGTCCTTCCGCATCCGCGACAATGAACTCTCCGACGACGGCGTCAACCGCTACTTCGACAAGGTCGACACCAAGTTCGCCGACTGGAACCCGGCCCGCTTCCAGGAGGCCGGTTTCCGCGTGGTGCCGGGCGCGGTGGCGCGCAAGGGCAGCTTCATCGCCAAGAACACCGTGCTGATGCCGTCCTACGTCAACATCGGCGCCTATGTCGACGAAGGCGCGATGGTGGACACCTGGGCCACCGTCGGCTCCTGCGCCCAGATCGGCAAGAACGTGCACCTGTCCGGCGGCGTCGGCATCGGCGGCGTGCTGGAGCCGTTGCAGGCCAACCCCACCATCATCGAGGACAACTGCTTCATCGGCGCGCGTTCGGAAATCGTCGAAGGCGTGATCGTCGGCGAAGGCTCGGTGATCTCCATGGGCGTCTACATCGGCCAATCCACCAAGATCTACGACCGCGAAACCGGCGAGGTCAGCTACGGCCGCGTGCCGCCGGGTTCGGTGGTGGTGTCCGGCAACCTGCCCAGCAAGGACGGCAGCCACAGCCTGTACTGCGCGGTGATCGTAAAGAAAGTGGACGCTCAGACTCGTAGCAAGACCAGCATCAACGAGTTGCTGCGCGGCGTCTAAACGCGAGCCTGGCGCCGCCCTGCCGGCGCTAGCGGACAGTTTTTCCCGAAACTGTCCGCCTCTGCCGCAGACCGGCGGGCCCGCCGGTCTCATTGCAATGCAGCATATTTGCATCGCTTCCACCTCTGAAATTTGGCTACTTCACGACAAATCTATAAAATCTCCAGTTCGAAAAGAATCGGCAAAAAAAGCGGCCGCTTTCCAACAGCGCCTCATCCGGCTCAAGCGGCCTGATAATCAAGCGCTGCCAACAACCGCTTTGCCTGAACGGACCGCATCGCACCGCTCCGGGTCCGCCGTTTCAACCGAAGCCGTCCGCGGCTTCTTGCACGCAATCTGGAAACTTTGTGTCTTCTGACAATTTCATCGAGTTCAGAAACGTCAGCTTCGCCTATGGCGAGCGGCCCATTCTGAAAAATCTCAGCCTCGCCATTCCGCGCGGCAAGCTGGTCGCCGTCATGGGCGGCAGCGGCAGTGGCAAGACCACGCTGCTGCGCCTGATCTCCGGCCAGAACCGCCCGCAATCCGGCGAAGTGCTGGTCGACGGCAAGAACATCGCCAAGATGAGCGCCGCCGAGCTTTATCAGCACCGCCGCCGCATGGGCATGCTGTTCCAGTTCGGCGCGCTGTTCACCGATCTGTCGGTGTTCGACAACGTCGCCTTCCCCATCCGCGAGCACACCAAGCTGCCGGACAGCATGGTCCGCGACCTGGTGACCATGAAACTGGAAGCCGTCGGTCTGCGCGGCACCCAGCAGCTGATGCCGGCCGAGCTCTCCGGCGGCATGGCGCGCCGCGTGGCGCTGGCGCGCGCCATCGCGCTGGACCCGCAGCTGATGCTGTACGACGAACCGTTCACCGGCCTGGACCCGATCTCGCTGGGCGTGATCGCCCACCTGATCAAGAAACTCAACAACGCGCTGGGCACCACCGCGGTGATGGTTACCCACGATGTGCACAAATCGCTGGAAATCGTCGACCACGTGCTCTTCGTCGCCGGCGGCGAAATCGTCGCCCAAGGCACGCCGGATCAGGTGCGCAATTCGGATTCGCCCTGGGTGCACCAGTTCATCTGGGGCGAAGCCGACGGCCCGGTGCACTACGCCTACCCGGCGGAGCGCTCGCTCGCCGCGGATCTGGGACTCAGCGGAGACAGCCATGCTTGATCTGATCACCGCGCCGCTGCGCAAGCTCGGCCATCTCACCATCAACGCGGTCTGGCGGCTGGGCTTCGCCTGCCGCTTCCTGGTCGCCATCCTGCGCGGCAGCGCGCAGAGCCTGCTGCGGCCGCAGCTGACCATACGCGAGATCTACTTCGCCGGCGTGATGTCGCTGATCATCATCCTGGTGTCCGGCCTCTTCGTCGGCATGGTGCTGGGCCTGCAAGGCTATAGCACCCTGGCCAAGTTCGGCTCCGCCGACGCGCTGGGCGCGGTGGTGGCGCTGGCGCTGTTGCGCGAGCTGGGCCCGGTGCTGGCCGCGCTTCTATTCGCCAGCCGCGCCGGCAGCGCGATGACCGCCGAAATCGGCCTGATGAAGACCACGGAGCAACTGGACGCGATGAGCGTGATGGCGGTAGACCCCATCGCCCGCGTGGTGGCGCCGCGCTTCTGGGCCGGCGTGATCTCCATGCCCATCCTGGCCGCGCTGTTCAACGTGGTCGGCATCTTCGGCGGCTATCTGGTCGGCGTGGTGATGATAGGCCTGGACGTCGGCACCTTCTGGTCGCAGATGCAAGCCAACGTCGACCTGCACTTCGACGTGGTCAACGGCCTGATCAAGAGCCTGTGCTTCGGCGTCGCCGTCACCCTGATCGCCGTGTTCGAAGGCTTTGACGCCACCCCGACGGCCAGCGGCATTTCCGCCGCCACCACCCGGACCGTGGTCACCTCCGCATTGGTCATTCTGGCGCTGGATTTCATCCTGACCGCCTTCATGTTCTAGGAAAAACCCGAATGAAACGCTCTACTATTGATTTGTGGGTAGGCATCTTTGTGGCGCTGGGCATCGCCGCCGTCACCTTTCTGTCGCTCAAGGTCGCCAACCTGGTGCCGCAAAGCGCCAATCAGACTTACGTGCTGTATGCCGACTTCGACAACGTCGGCGGCCTGAAGGTGAAGGCGCCGGTCAAGGAGGCCGGCGTGGTGATCGGACGCGTGGCCGACATCCGGCTCAACCCGAAAACTTATCGCGCCCGCGTGACTCTGAACATAGATAAAGCCTATCAGCTCAGCGACGACGCCAGCGCGTCGATTCTGACCGCCGGCCTGCTGGGCGAACAATATATCGGCATGCTGCAAGGCGGCTCGGAAACCAATCTGGCCCCGGGCGGCACCATCACCATCACCTCCTCGGCCATGGTGCTGGAACAATTGATCGGCAAATTCATGACCGGCTTCACCGAAAAAAGCGCCGACAAATAAGGCGCGCTGACGGGGCATCCCGCCACTGGAAAACCGGCTGGCTCCGGGCGCTACCCCGCCCCGCCAGCCTTACCGATTGGAAAAACGATGAAAAAACTACTCGCACTCTGCTGTTTGCTGTTCGGCCTGTCCGCCGTGGCCCATGCCGCCGGCGACGCCCCCACTGATGTGATCAAGGACGCCTCCCGCCAGATTCTGGATGTGTTGAAGCAGGACAACGGCAAGAACACCAAGCAGATCCGCCAGCAGGCGGAAACCCTGGCGGTGCCGATGTTCGACTTCCAGCGCATGACCGCGCTGGCCGTGGGCCTGGGCTGGCGCCAGGCCAGCGCCGAGCAGCGCACCCAACTGACCCAGCAGTTCCAGACCCTGCTGGTGCGCACCTATTCCGCCACCATGACCCGCTTCAAGACCGCCCAGGTCGACGTCAAGCCCAATCCGGTGATGAGCAACGGCGACCGCGACGCCACGGTGAAAACCGCGGTGACGCTGCCGGGCAACGCCAGCCCGGTGGCGGTGGACTACACCCTGAACAAGGGCGCGCAAGGCTGGAAAATCTATAACGTCAGCGTGGAAGGCGCCAGCCTGGTCACCGTCTACCGCAACTCCTTCAATGAGGAAGTGCGCAAGAACGGCGTGGACGGCCTGATCAAGCTGCTGCAGAACAAAAACGCGGCGCCGGTAGCCGCCGCACCGGCGGCCAAGGGCAACGGCTGATGCTGGAACACACCGCGCCTGGCCGCGCTCGTCTCAGCGGCCAACTGAATATGGACAGCTGCGGCGCGCTCGCCGCGCCGCTGGCCAAGCTGGCCGGTGAAGCGCCGCTGCGGCTGGATTTATCCGGCATCGCCAGCGCCGACTCCGCCGCGCTGGCCCTGTTGCTAGGCGCGCGCCGCGCCGCCGATGCGGCCGGCCACGCGCTGGCTCTGGAAAACTGGCCGAGCGGGCTCAGCGCCCTGCTGGACCTGTACTCGCTGGCGGAGCTGCTGTCCGCCACGGCGGCGGATTGATATGCGGAGAGGACTTATGTCGCCCCTGAAACCCGCGCTGGCCGGCTTGACGCTGGCGCTGACCCTGGCCGGCTGCGCCAGCAATCCCAGCGTGCCTTATGACCGCTTCGAGCCCTACAACCGGGCGATGTACCAGGTCAACGACACCGCCGACCGCTACGTGATCAAGCCGGTGGCCGAGGGCTACAAGGCCATCACACCATCACCGGTGCGCACCGGCGTCGGCAATTTCTTCGACAACCTCAAGGATGTCTACAGCGCGCTGTCCAACGCCTTGCGCGCCGAGCCGGAAAAAGCGCTGAACGATGTGATGCGGGTGGCGATGAACACCGGCTTCGGCCTGTTCGGCCTGATCGACATCGCCAGCCAGGCCGGGCTGAAGAACAACAAGACCACGCTGGGCGACACCTTCGCCGCCTGGGGCTGGCATGACAGCAACTATCTGGTGCTGCCCTTCTTCGGCCCCTCCACCGTGCGCGACGGCGCCGGCCTGACCGCCTCGCTGGCCGGCCCCGGCCCGGAAAAGATGTTCTACGACACCACCTGGCAAGCGGTGGGCTTCTACGGCCTGTACGGCGTGAACACCCGCGCCCGCTACCTGGGCGTGGAAGCGATGCTCAGCACCGCGGCACTGGATCCGTACAGCTATACCCGCGACGCCTATATGCAGTTGCGCGCGCAGCAGCTGGGCCTACCTAATCCGACCCAGCCGGCGGACGGTTTCAACCTCGACGACCTGCTTGATTCCCCAGGCGGCAAGATGGACAGCTCGGCGCCGGTCGCAGCGGCCCCCGTCGCCAAGACCGCGGCCTCCGCCGCGCAGTAAATCCGCTCTCTCCGCTGCCGGCGCCTCAACAGGCCGGCAGCGTTCTTCTATCTACCTCTCAAACAGGAAACGCCATGAGCAATCTGCCAGCCTGTCCGCAATGCAAATCCGAATACACCTACCAGGATGGCGCGATGTATATCTGCCCGGAGTGCGCGCACGAATGGAGCGAGCAAGCCGCGCCGGCGGAAGAAGCCCGCGTGATCAAGGACGCCAACGGCAATGTGCTGCAAGACGGCGACAGCGTCACCGTGATCAAGGACCTGAAAGTCAAAGGCTCCTCCCTGGTGGTGAAAGTGGGCACCAAGGTGAAGAATATCCGCCTGGTCGACGGCGATCACGACATCGATTGCAAGATCGACGGCATCGGCGCGATGAGCCTGAAGTCCGAGTTCGTCAAGAAAGCGTAAATCCCGCGCGCCAAAACAAAACGCCACGGCCTGAGCCGTGGCGTTTTTCATTACCGGTGCAAAGCTTGCGCTTAACTGATGCGCTCGATCAGCGCACCTACCGCGCCCAGCTTCTTCTCGATGTACTCGTAGCCGCGATCCAGATGGTAGATACGGTCGACGATGGTCTCGCCCTCGGCCACCAGGCCGGCGATCACCAGGCTGGCCGACGCGCGCAGATCGGTGGCCATCACCGTGGCACCGGACAGCTTCTCCACGCCCTTGACGATGGCGGTATTGCCTTCCACCTCGATATTGGCGCCCATGCGGTTCAATTCCGGCACATGCATGAAGCGGTTTTCGAAAATGGTTTCAGTCACCACGCCGGCGCCCTCGGCCACGCAGTTCAGCGTCATCAGCTGGGCCTGCATGTCGGTGGGGAAAGCCGGGTAAGGCAAGGTGCGGAAGTTCACCGCCTGCGGACGGCGCTTCATGTCCAACGAGATCCAGTCGTCGCCGCACTCCACCACCGCGCCGGTTTCAGCCAGCTTGTCCAGCACCGCTTCCATGCTCTTGGGCGCGGCGTTGCGCAGCACGATGTGGCCGCGCGTCATCGCGCCGGCCACCAGGAAGGTGCCGGCCTCGATACGATCCGGCATCACCGCGTAATCGGCGCCATGCAAACGCTCCACGCCCTCGATCACCAGGCGGTCGGTGCCGATGCCGCTGATCTTGGCGCCCATCGCCACCAGGCAGTTGGCCAGATCGGTCACTTCCGGCTCGCGCGCGGCGTTTTCCAGGATGGTGGTGCCCTCGGCCAGCGTCGCCGCCATCAGCAAATTCTCGGTGCCGCCCACGGTCACCATGTCCATGATGATGCGCGCGCCGCGCAGACGGCGGGCCTTGGCCTTGACATAGCCATGCTCGATGCTGACCTCGGCACCCATCGCCACCAGGCCCTTGATGTGCTGATCCACCGGCCGGCTGCCGATGGCGCAGCCGCCCGGCAGGGACACCGTGGCCTCGCCGAAGCGCGCCAGCGTCGGGCCCAGCACCAGGATGGACGCGCGCATGGTCTTCACCAGATCGTACGGCGCCACCAGGCTGTCCAGGTGGCCGGCGGTGATTTCCATTTCGTGCACATTGTCGGTCATCACCCGCACGCCCATGCCTTGCAGCAGCTTCTGAGTGGTGGCGATATCGCGCAACATCGGCACATTGGTGAAGCGCATGGTGTCGCCGGTCAACAGGCTGGCGCACAGAATGGGCAGGGCGGCGTTCTTGGCGCCGGAAACGCGGATCTCGCCGTTGAGCGGACCGTTGCCGATGATTTTCAATTTATCCATGACGGATCAGCCTTGCAGTTTTTGCCATTCGTCGGGCGTAGCGGCCTTGACGATGGACAGAGCGTGAATTTCATTGCTGGCCAGGCGGGTGGCGATCACTTCCTTGACCAGGCGGTGGCGGTCGATCAGGCGCTTGCCCTCGAAAGCCGCCGACACGATGGTGGCGTAGAAGTGGTGGCCGTCGCCCTCCACTTCCAGATGGGTACAGGCCAGGCCGGCCTCGATATACTGTTTGACTTGTTGCGGAGTAATCATGAGAAATCCCGTGGATGCGCTCAGTGGCGCAGTTTGTAGCCAGATTTGATCAGCCAGAGCGTCAGGCCCGCCAGCACGGCGAAGCTGCCGCCCACCACGCCGGCCGACAGCCAGGGGCTGACATCGGCCTGGCCGAAGAAGCCGTAGCGGAAGCCGTCTATCATGTAGAACACCGGATTCAGATGCGATGCGGCGTACCAGAACGGCGGCAGGCTGTTGATCGAATAGAACACGCCTGACAGGAAAGTCAGCGGCATGATCAGAAAGTTCTGGAAAGCGGCCAGCTGGTCGAATTTTTCCGCCCAGATGCCGGCCAGGATGCCCAGCGCGCCCAGCACGCCGCAGCCGAGCACGGCGAAGGTCAGCGCCCACAGCGGCTGAGCCGGCAGCGGCAGGCCGAACCAGCCGGTGATCAGCAGCACGCCGGCGCCGACGGCCAGGCCGCGCACGATGGCGGCCAGCAGATAGGCGCCGAAGAACTCCAGCGCGGTCAGCGGCGGCAGCAGCAGGAACACGATGTTGCCGGTAATCTTGGACTGAATCAGACTGCTGGAGCTGTTGGCGAAGGCGTTCTGCGCCATCGACATCATCGCCAGGCCTGGAATCAGGAAGGCGGTGTAGCTGATGCCCGGGTAGGCCTCGACATGGCGCGACAGCACATGGGCGAAGATCAGCTGGTACATCAGCGCGGTCAGCACCGGCGCGGCCACGGTTTGGAACGCCACTTTCCAGAAGCGCACCAGTTCTTTCTTGAACAGGGTCATGAAGCCGGTCATGGCTGCGACCCTCCATTCATCATCTTGACGAACACGCTTTCCAAGTCCGTCTCCACCACATTGAGCTCGCGCACTTCCACCGCGGCTTCGCGCAACGCGGCCAGCACGGCTTCCAACTGGCCCAGATGCTCCAGCTGCAGCACCACGCGCCGGTCTTCGTCGCGTAGTTTCATTGTTTGCAGCGCCGCCGGCAGCTCGCCGGACAGCAACAGCGCCACTTCGCGGCGCGCGCTGTGCGCCAGCAGCTTGTCCTTGCTCTCCAGCGCCAACAGCCGACCCTTTTTCAGCATCGCGATGCGCGAACACAAGGCCTCGGCCTCTTCCAGGTAATGCGTGGTCAGCACGATGGTGTGGCCGGCGCGGTTCAGCTCCTGCACGAACACCCACAAGCTCTGGCGCAGTTCCACGTCGACACCGGCGGTGGGTTCATCCAGCACGATGACCGGCGGGCGGTGCACCAGCGCCTGCGCCACCATCACCCGGCGCTTCATGCCGCCGGACAGCGCGCGCATATTGCTGTGCGCCTTGTCGGCCAGGCCCAGCTTGAACAGCAGCTCGTCGATCCAGTCATCGTTGCGCGCCAGGCCGAAGTAGCCGGACTGAAAGCGCAGCGTCTCCCGCACCGACAGGAAGGGATCGAACACCAGCTCCTGCGGCACCACGCCCAGCGCCTTGCGCGCGGCGCGGAAATCGCCGACCACGTCGTGGCCCATGATGCGGATGCCGCCGCTGTCCGGCCGCGACAAGCCGGCCATCGCGGAAATCAGCGTGGTCTTGCCGGCCCCGTTGGGGCCGAGCAGGGCGAAGAATTCGCCGGGGGCGACGGTGAAGCTGACTTGGTCCAGCGCCTGTAGCTGGCCATAGCGCTTGCTTACCGCCTGAATTTCAATAGCCTGGGGCATGAGAGGGGTAACACCGACAACGCCGCGCGGCTCAAGCCGCCAACGGCGCTAATGGTTTGACAAAAAAGGTCAATTATAGCGCTGGAAAGGGTCTGTTGATATTTGTTTTACCGCTGCGCCGAGCGAGAAAACGAGCGCCAACGGACACTAGGCTTGAGGGGAGAGTTGCTCCATCACTTCCGGCAAGAAAATTCCACGGTAGACATATTGCAACAGTTGTGTGGCATTCTCGCCCAGATTGGTCTGGCTGCCATCCGCCAGCCAGCGGTTGATCAGGCCGTGGTGCATGGATTGCAGCACTTCGGCCACGGTGTCCGGCTGCACATACGGCAGGGTCTGCCCGGCGCTCACCGCCATCTGCACCACCGTGCTCAGGTGCTCGCGGGTTTCCTGCATATGCGCAACACACTCGTCGTGGATGGGAGCCAGTTCGCCGACATGCTCGCTCCGCATAAACAGAATGAGTAAAATACGACGGACTTGTTGGTTTTCCCCTATCATGGTCAGCAGCCTGTGGCTGTGGTTCCACAAGGCCAGTGCCGGACTAGAGTGTGCCGTTTTCAACAATTGCTCGCTGATGTCATCAAACTGCCCGCCCATCCTATCCAGCATCGCCCGGTACAAGTCCAGCTTGTTCTGGAAATGCCAGTACACCGCGCCGCGCGTCAGTCCCGCGGCGCTGGCGATGTCCGCCAGTGTCGTTTTGGAGACACCCTTCTCGCTAAAAAGCTGCTCCGCCGTATCCAGCAGCAAGTACCGCGTTTGTTCGGCTTCTTCCCTGGTTTTGCGTGCCATGTTGAACGTATCGCTGTTAAAAGGGTCTGTCGGAAGCCCGCACCATATCACAATGCGTCGCTGCGAGTATTTTACATACGTACACGCATGTATGTAAAATATCGCGACTCACTCATGATCGAATTCCACTATCAAAGAAAAATTGCAGTACATTTTATTTATAACAATTCCTATCCCACATCCACATTCCTGAGGACATCCCATGAAGATGCAAGGAAACACCTTCGCCCAGAAAGGCGGGCACTGGCTGTTGCTGACCGCGCTGGCCGCCAGCCTGATGGCCTGCGGCAAGAAACCCGACCAACACGCCGGCGCCATGCCTCCGATGCCGGTTGGCGTGATCGACATCGCGCCCAGCGATGTGCCGGTATCCTTCGAATTCGTCGGCCAGGCCGCCGGTTCGCGTGAAGTGGAAGTGCGCGCCCGTGTGGGCGGCATTCTGCTCAAGCGCGCCTATACCGAGGGCAAGCCGGTGAAACAGGGCGACCTGCTGTTCCAGATCGATCCGGAACCGCTGAAAGCCACGCTGGACCAGGCCCAGGGCAATCTGCAAGTGCAGCAGGCCCAGTTGTCGCGCACCAAGCAGGACTACGACCGCATCACTCCGCTGTTCCGCGAAAACGCGGTCAGCCAGAAGGACCGCGACGACAGCCTGGCCGCGTTTGAAGCCGCCAAGGCCTCGGTCGCCGCAGCCCAGGCTCAGGTGCAGCAGGCCAAGATCAACCTCGGCTACGCCCGCGTCACCGCGCCGATTTCCGGCATGACCAGCCAGGAAACCCGTTCCGAGGGCAGCCTGGTGTCCACCACCGCCGACGGCAGCCTGCTGACCAAGGTGTCGCAGCTGGATCCGATCTACGTCAACTTCAGCATGTCCGACAGCGACATGATGAATCTGCGCAAGATGCAGGACTCCGGCCAGTTGAAACTGGCCGCCAACGGCCACTTCAATGTGCAGTTGAAGCTGACCGATGGCTCGTCCTACGACAAGAGCGGCCGGCTCAACTTCACCGACAGCCTGGTGGACGCCGGCACCGGCACCATCCGTTCGCGCGCCACCTTCGCCAACCCGGACGGCAGCATCCTGCCCGGCCAGTTCGTGCGCGTGATCCTGCAAGGCGCCAAGCGCAGCAACGCCATCGCCGTGCCGCAGCGCGCGGTGCTGACCTCGCAGCAGGGCAAGATGGTATGGGTCGTCGGCGCCGACAACAAGGTGCAGCCGCGTCCCATCACCGTGTCCCAGGATGTGGGCCTGGACGTGCTGGTGGAAAGCGGCCTGAAAGCCGGCGACAAGGTGGTGGTGGACAACATCATCAAACTGCGCCCGGGCGCGGACGTGAAACCGCATCCGTTCAAGGCCGACGCCAGCGCGCCCGCAGCTGCGCCCAAACAATAAGGCAAAGGGGTAACCATTCATGTTTTCCGCCTTTTTCATCAGGCGGCCCATTTTCGCCAGCGTGATCTCCATCGTGATCACACTGGCGGGCCTGGCCGCCCTCAAGGCATTGCCCATCGAGCAATACCCGGAAATCGTGCCGCCGATGATCTCGGTGAGCGCGAGCTATCCGGGCGCGTCCGCCGAGGTGATCGCCAATACCGTCGCCTCGCCGCTGGAACAGGCGATCAACGGCGTGGACGACATGCTTTACGTCCAGTCCACCAGTTCCTCCAGCGGCAAGCTGTCGCTGAGCGTGACCTTCAAGATCGGCACCGACGCCGACCAGGCCACCATCAACGTCAACAACCGCGTGCAGTCGGTGTTGTCGCAGCTGCCGGAAGAAGTGCGCCGGCAGGGCGTGAACGTGACCAAGAAATCCTCGGCCTTCCTGCAGGTGATTTCTCTGTTCTCGCCGGACAAGACCTACGACACCCTGTTCATCAGCAACTACGCGCTGCTGAACGTGGTGGACGAACTGAAGCGGGTGCCGGGCGTGGGCGACGTGATCAACTTCGCCGGCCAGGACTACTCGATGCGCGTGTGGCTGAAACCGGATCGTCTGGCCCAGCTCAAGCTGACGCCCAGCGACGTGGCCGCAGCCATCCGCGAGCAGAACGCGCAGTTCGCCGCCGGCAAGGTGGGCGCGGAACCGGTCAAGGGCAAGCAGGACTTCACCTATACCGTGACCACCCAGGGCCGCCTGTCCGAGCCGGAAGAGTTCGAGAACATCATCCTGCGCTCCAACCCGGACGGCTCCGCCGTGCGCTTGAAGGATGTGGCGCGCGTGGAACTGGGCGCCTTGTCCTATGACTTCACCGGCACGCACAACGGCCGCCCGACCATCCCGATCGGCATCTTCCTGGCCCCGGGCGCCAACCAGCTGGCCACCGCGCAAGCCGTGGAACAGACGATGCAGAAGCTGGCGGTAAGCTTCCCCAAAGGCCTGAACTACGCGATCCCCTACGACACCACCAAGTTCGTGGAAGTGTCGATCAAGGAAGTGTATTCCACGCTGGGCGAGGCCATGGTGCTGGTATTCCTGGTGGTGTTCCTGTTCCTGCAGAACTGGCGCGCGACCCTGATTCCCTGCCTGGCGGTGCCCGTCTCCATCATCGGCACCTTCGCCGGCATGTACGCCTTCGGCTTCACCATCAACACCCTGACGCTGTTCGGCTTGGTGCTGGCCATCGGCATCGTGGTGGACGACGCCATCGTGGTGCTGGAAAACGTCGAACGCCTGATGACGCAGGAAAAACTATCGCCACTGCAAGCCAGCTTCAAGGCGATGGACGAGGTATCCGGCGCGCTGGTCGCCATCGTGCTGGTGCTGTGCTCGGTGTTCATCCCGGTCGCCTTCCTCGGCGGCATCGCCGGCCAGATGTACAAGCAGTTCGCCATCACCATCGCGGTGTCGGTGTCGATTTCCGGCCTGGTGGCCCTGACCCTGACCCCGGCGCTGTGCGCGCTGCTGTTGAAGGAAGGCCATCAACACCCGGCCCGCTTCTTCGTCTGGTTCAACAACTGGTTCGATCGCCTGACCCAGGGCTATTCCCGCGGCGTGGTGTTCCTGATCAAGCGCAGCGCGGTGGGCATCCTGCTGTTCGCCGGCCTGATCGCCATCTGCGTTGGCCTGTTCCGCATGATCCCGTCCAGCCTGGCGCCGGACGAGGACCAGGGCTACATCATCGCCGCCGCCTTCCTGCCGGATGGCGCGTCGATGCAGCGCACCTCGGCCACCATGACCAAGCTGGACGCGATGACCAGCAAGAACCCGGCGGTCAAGGACGTGATGAGCTTCGCCGGCTTCGACATTCTGACTGGCGGCAACAAGACCAATGCCGGCGTGTCCTTCATCACCCTGAAGCCGTGGGATGAGCGCAAGGCGCCCAATCTGTCGTCACAGGCGGTGGTGGGAGATACCTTCGCCAAGGGCATGATGGGCATTACCGACGGCATCGTGCTGGCCTTCAACCCGCCGCCGATCTCCGGCATGTCCAATACCGGCGGTTTCGAGGCCTATGTGCAAAGCCGCGGTGGCGCAAGCTCGGTGGAACTGGGCGAAGTCACCAAGAAACTGGTGGCCGCCGCCGCCAAGCGTCCGGAACTGAAGGGGGTGCAAACCACCTTCTCCGCCAGCGTGCCGCAGATCTACGTCAAGCTGGACCGCGCCAAGGCCAAATCCCTGGGCGTGCCGGTCAACACCGTGTTCGACACCATGCAGAGCACCTTCGGCGCGCTCTACGTCAACGACTTCAACAAGTTCGGCCGCACCTTCCGCGTGCAGCTGCAATCGGAGGCGGACTTCCGCACCCGGGTTGAAGACCTGCGCAACATCTATGTGCGTTCGCAGGACGGCAATATGATCCCGCTGACGGCGCTGGTAACCATCAAGCACACCACCGGCCCGGAAAGCCTGGAGCGTTTCAACATCTTCCCGGCGGCCAAGCTGGTGGGCGGCCCCGCCCCAGGCTTCAGTTCCGGCGAGGCGCTGAACGTGCTGGAAGCCGTGGCCAAGGAAACCTTGCCGGACGGCTATACGCTGGCGTGGACCGGTTCCGCCTTCCAGGAGAAATCCACCAGCGGCTCTTCCGCCGTGGTGTTCGGCTTCGGCATGATCATGGTGTTCCTGATCCTGGCGGCGCAGTACGAGCGCTGGAGCCTGCCTATCAGCGTGCTGATGGCGGTGCCTTTCGCCATGTTCGGCGCGCTGATGGCCAACTGGCTGCGCGGTCTCGCCAACGACGTCTACTTCCAGGTGGCCTTGGTCACCCTGATCGGCTTGTCGGCCAAGAACGCGATCCTGATCGTGGAGTTCGCCGTCCAGCAAATGGAAGAAGAAGGACTGAGCGTGGTCGAAGCCGCCATCGCCGCCGCCAAGCTGCGTTTCCGTCCTATCGTGATGACTTCGCTGGCCTTCGTGCTGGGTTGTATGCCGCTGGCGATCTCCAGCGGCGCCGGCTCCGCCAGCCGCCACTCGATCGGCACCGGCGTGGTGGGCGGCATGTTGGCCGCCACCTTCATCGCCACCTTCTTCATCCCGATGTTCTTCATGCTCATCATGAAGTTCAGCAAACCGAAACAGCCTCAGCCTACGGCCGAGGCAGGAGACAAGGCCGATGCTTAAACGCGCCCTGATTCCCTCATTGGTGGCGCTGGCGCTGACCGCTTGCGCGGTCGGCCCCGACTACAGCCGCCCCAAGCTGGAGCTGCCGGACAGCGCCCAGGCCCAGAACCCGGCCATCGCCATGGACTGGTGGAAGCAGTTCAACGATCCGGTGCTGGACCGGTTGATCGCCGAAGCGCTGGAACACAACCAGGACCTGGCCGCCGCCGCCGCCCGCGTCGACGAGGCCGCGGCCCAGGCCGGCATCGCCCGGGCCCAGCTGCTGCCGGCGCTGAACGCCAATGCCGGCTACCAGCGCGGCCGCACTTCGGCCACCACAACCACGCCGGGCGCGCCGCTGGTCAGCGACGTACGCAATGCCAACCTCACCGCGTCCTGGGAACTGGACCTGTGGGGCAAGCTGCGCCGCGGTAACGAGGCGGCGCGCGCCGACTTCGCCGCCAGCCGCTTCGCCCGCGACAGCTCCAAACTGGCGATCGCCGCGCAAACCGCGCAGACCTATTTCCAGCTGCGCGCCTACGACGCTCAGCTGGACATCGCCAAGCGCACGCTGCAAAGCCGCGAGGAATCGCTGAAACTGCAGACCAAGCGCTTCAAGGGCGGCCTGATCTCGGAACTGGACCAGCAGCAGGCCGAGGCCGAAGCGGCTTCCGCCCGCGCCACGTTGCCGCAGATCGCCAGCGCGCTGGAGCAGACCGAAAGCGCGCTGGGCGTGCTGCTCGGCCACTCGCCCAAGCAGCTGGTGGCCGGCGGCATCCAGCGCGGCCAAAGCCTGGACGCGCTGTCGGCCCCGCCGGAAGTGCCGGCCGGTCTGTCCTCCAGCCTGCTGGAGCGGCGGCCGGACATCGCCGCCAGCGAGCAGCAGCTGATCGCGGCCAACGCCCGCATCGGCGTGGCGCGCGCGGCCTACTTCCCCAGCATCAGCCTGAGCGGGGCGCTAGGCTCGCAAAGCCTGTCGCTGGACACCCTGTTCACCGGCCCGACGCGGACCTGGAGCTTTGTCGGCAATCTGGCGGCGCCGGTGTTCAACTTCGGCCAGACCGGCTACGCCGTCGACGCAGCCAACGCGCGGCAGAAGCAAGCCTTGGCGCAGTACCAGAAGACGGTGCAGAGCGCGTTCAAGGACGCGCTGGACGCCTTGTCCGGCTACGGCGCGGCGCGCGACATCCAGGCGGCGCAGACCACGCAGTTCCAGGCCTTGAACAAGTCGCTGCGCCTGGCGAACCTGCGCTACGACAACGGTTACGCCAGCTATCTGGACGTGCTGGACGCGCAACGCAACAGCTTCCAGGCCGAGTTGGGCCTGGTCAGCGCGCGGCTGGATCATCTGAACGCGGTGGTGGGCCTGTACAAGGCGTTGGGCGGCGGCTGGGAAACGCCGGCCAAGTCCTGATTCGCGGCAGCAAACGACAAACCCCGCCTTGGCGGGGTTTTTTGTTACCTATCTGTCTCGCTAAGCTCAGGCCGGCCGCGCCGGCCAAGTAACACGCTGGATATCTGTAATGGCTCCTGGCAGATCTCTCAACTTTTGACGATATGCTTGCCATGCAGCCTTTTGCTCAGAGCTCAGTGCCGCATCCTGCATTTGCGTCCAATCACTCTCACGCAACAGCGTAGTGCGCCGCATACGCAAATCCATCAATAAGCCCTGTTCAATATGCTGAATTACAACTTGATCCAATTGATTCTGTTCCATTTTCACGCGCCTCGCAGATAACCGTTAACGACCATAGCCCCAGACACTCCTTGGAGAGCATCCAACTTTATTACATATTGGGGACTAGGATGGTCATACACGACATTCCCTATCTCTTGGCTAAACACTTCAATGATCGCAGGCACGGAAGTCGTCACATTATAATGACGCGCTCCCAACAGCCAGACAACAGCCTTCATGCCAAACGCCGTAATTCCGAAATCAGCAACAGGAGGCAATTTTTCGAATAACCCAGCCTTATAAGAGTATGCCTGAGGATACAATAGAGGAGGAACGCCGCCCCACTCACCATTGACGCCACACAGGTGTAGAAACATCGCCCCATTAAATTTTTCGTATTTATCACTATCTTCATGAGTATAGCGCGCGATAAATATATCCATTGCCTTGCGGCTTGGCAGACTGATTACAACTGGATACCAGTGATCTGCCGCCCCTCCCACTGCAATCGTCTGAGTTGCAATACTTGCAAACTCTTGCCGCGCACCATTTCGCCAATCTTCCATTTGCTGAACCTTGACATCAACGCGCCGGTCGATGTCGGCGATCTTGCCGTTCACCGTACCGGTCAGCGCATTCGACGCTTTTACCAGTTCCGCGATATTGCTTTCCAAGCTCATCATGCTCTCCAATGGTTCATCACAGAGTGGATTGAATTAAATTCAACCATGTGTTCGTCCACCGCCCTTCCGGCGTGAACAGCTTCAGCGCTGACATGAAGACATTGTGTCACTTACGGAAAACCACGGCTTTTAAGCCGCTTTAGCAAAAAAGGCGAAAACCGCGCTCCATGATACGGAAGCGCGGTTCATTCAGACTTAGCCAAGCCATTTGCTCCACCCGGCATGCCATGCGCGGCACGCCGGCTCAATATCACGGCTTGATTTTTTCCAACTCAGCGCTCGTAGCAGATTTTTGATTGCTCCAGACCCGGCAGGCATCGATGAAGACACTCATCTTCTTGCGTTCATCTTCCGAGCCGGTCCGCAGCACATTCAACTGCACATGCACAGGGTAATAACGATGGATATAGGCGGCGCAAGCATCACGCGCCCATACCACCGCAGGCCGTTCTAGTCCTTTATCCGTCACGATCAAGCCAATATCATCCTGCATATCGGAATAAGGTTTCATTTCAGTACTCATATCAACCCCCTGATTTAACGATTGCTGTTATTGATATTGGCAAATACGCCGCCGAGGCCACTGATCGTGCTATTACCAATCACATCAATAACAGGGTCAAAAATATTGTATAGTTGCGGCAGGCGAAGCTCTGGATTCCATACCCCTGGAATAATTTGCGGCAATGCCAGATACAGCTGATCACCTACTTGAGCATTGGATAAAGCAATATCGACATGGGTATAAGCCCCAGCGTGAGCTGATAGAAAATGATGGGTAACCTGATTCCAAACTCCTTTTTTACTGTTATCCATCCAGTTCCAGTCTCCTTGACCAATCACCTTGTGATACAGCGCCACACTGGTAAAAGCGCCCATCTTGACGTGTTGATAGGGAACAAAAAAAACATAGGGACCGAAGCCCTCACTGACTTTCTTCACCGTCAAGTGCAGGATATTGAAATTGGCAGAAAAGTGCCGATCATCGCTCTTCATATACTGCAATAACTCGCGAACGATGGGCGGGCGGGATGCCGGCTCTTCTCCCGGCGTCACAGGAATCAATGCCGCATCGAACTTGCCCCAAAAATCCCCACCAGCATGTACACCCAAAGCTAGCGGCAGTTTCTTATCACCCTCGCCCCCCACTGCCGTCATCCGGGCATTGAAATTCACGGCGATGGCCGGATGCTCATTCCAATGACCGGTTCTCCAATTATTCAACTCGGTGATTTTCTGACCGACTTTCTGATCGATTTCACCGATCTTTCCATGAACGGCATCGGTCAAACCATTGGCCGATTTCACCAACTCGGCGATATTGCTCTCCAAACTCATCACGCTCTCCTAAAAGTTCTACCGCGATACATGGCCTTGACGACCATCCAAGACAACGCGTCCCCAGACCTCAGCCTGGAAACGGAAACACATAGCAATGGGGAAGTGCCGGAAGCGGCGCGGGAAAAACAGGGATCACTGCGGGGATGGCCACATTGGCCAGGGGGAGTGGGGCTGCGACGCAGCCCCGGCGCTCATGCGCCCAGACGTTGTTTGACGAACAAATGCTGCATATTGACGATGGCCGCCGCATTGGCAGTAGCCAGCTCCAGGCCGGAGCGTTTATCGGCGGCATGTTCCTGTTCCAGCGCCTGGCTGCGGTTTTGCAAGGCGGCCACTTGCGGCTCCAGCGCCTGCAAGCGCCCGTCCTGCGCGCGGATGCGCTCGTCGCGCCCCAGGCCGCGGTTGGCTTCGCCGATCTGGGCCGCAGCCAGTTCCGCCAGTTCGCTGGCCAGGCTCAGATTGAGGCCGGCGCCGCTGGACTGGATGGTGACGCTGTCCGGCGGCAGCGCGTTCAAGGCCAGGTCATAGGCCAGCAGCAATTGCACATCCGCCGCCTTGTAGGCCAGCGCCGCCTTCGGGTCGGACCAGACCGCCAGCAAGGTGCCGTCCGCCAGGATGAAGCCGATCTCGCGCACCCAAAACGCCTTGGCGTCGTCGGCGATGGCGGTCAGATGGATCTGGGTATTGCCCAGCCGTTCGCCGCCGGCGATGGGGTAGCGCGCCTGTTCGCTGCGCAAGGCGGTCTGGCCCTGTGCCGGCGCGTAAGCGCCGTCGCCCAAGGCGATGTGGGTGATCTGCGCGGACACGCCGTCATTGCTGGCGCGCCAGATCGCGGCCAGGCCGGCGGCGGTGATAAGAGGTGCTAAAGGGGTGCTCACAACGATGCCTCCATGGTGACGTGGACCACGCTATAGATTTGCGCGGCGGATGAAAGGGCCAACGGCTGCTGCGGCTCCAGCCGCATCGGCGCCGCTTCTGCGCTGCGGCGGATCAGCGCGCGCGCCTGAGCGGCCGAGGCCAGGCCCAGACGGCCGTTGAAACGCGCGCCCAACTTGAAGCGGTAAGTGCTGCGCGCCGGCTTGGCCAGCTCCACCATGCGCCGCAGCCGGCGGTAGAGATCAGGGTTGAGCAAGGCCTGGCCGGGCAGCAGATTGTCATTGGCCCAGGCGGTCAATTCGAAGGTGTAGGGCGCGGCCGGCGGCCGGCGCTGCCACCATTCCTCCAGTTCCACCGTCACGCCGAGGATGCGGAACACTTCGCGCAGCGCCCAGGGCGTGCCCTTGTGGCGGTGCAGCTCTATGCTCTGCTTGATCAGGTCGCGGCGCTGTTGCTCGGTCTGGGTCAGCAACCAGCCTTCGTCGCCGTCGATGTGGAACTGTTCGGCCAGCAGCGGCAGCAAGTCCGGCTTGACCGTATCCACCAGGTAGACCAGCAGGCCGCCGGGATCGATGTCGCCCAGCCGTTCGCTGAGCTTGGCCAGCGGACCGAAACGCGCGTCGCGCGCCAGCAGATTGGGCGTGATGTCAGCCATCCTGGCCTCCGGTCATCTCCAGCTGGATGCCAGTACAGTGCGACCAGCCCTGCGGCGGCACCACCCGGGTGGCGCCCGGCTCCATCAAAACCACTTGGTAGACGCCGGGCACCGACAGCGTGGCGATCAGCTGCGACGGCACGATATCGCGGCCCAGCCGCTCCGCCTGCGCCTGCACGAAAGCGCCGACGGCGGCCTGCGCCTGCTGCTGCACCGTCTTGGGATCGACGTCGCGATACGGCGTCAGCCGCGCGCGCACCTGGTAGCCGTAATCCTCCGGCGCCAGCACCTCCACCAGATCGGTCAGCGGCCGCACCCGGTCGGCGCTGCAGGCGGCCGCCACCACGCTGAGCAGGCTGTCCGGCGGCATGCCGGTCTTGGTCAGCGGGTATAGCCGCACCACGCCTGGCGGCACCTGGTTGGCGCTTTGCAATTCGCCGTTCTGCTGCTGCAGGCTGGCGCTGATCACCGTCACATCGGCGATGTCCTGATGCGCGCGCAGCGCATGGTGGCGATAGGAGGCGGCGCTGCCGGCCACGCTGAACGACTCCGGCGCCAACCGGATGCGCGCGCGCAGGCGCTCGTCGTCCTCGGCGTCGGCGCCGCCGGCGCTGGTGTCGATATTGACCACGCTGGCGTCCACCTCCAGCTCATCCACCAGGGTGTTGATCTGGCCCGGCACAAAGCCGTTGCCGGCGGCGCCCGCTTCCACCGCGCTGACCGGCACCTCGATGCTGCTGCTGCCGGCCGGCGCGATCTGACTGGCCAAGGACTGGAACTGCACGCCGCCGCCGGCCACCAGGGTCTGCGCCGGAATCAGCTGCGCCAGCGTCAAGGGCTGGGTGAAAGCGATGCGCACCGTGCAGCGCGCGTGCTGGGCCGGCAGCCGGCTGACGCCGACCAGTTCGCCCAGGTAATCCAGCATCGGCGCGCGGGCGAAGGCCACCAGGTTCTGGCGGCCGGCGTCGTTGAAGGCGGCGCGGGCCACGCTTTCGCGGTAGGCGATCAGGTCGATCAGCAAGCGTTCCACCTGGCCGGGATAGAGCGTCTTGCCGCTCATTTTCTGATAGGCGTCGATCAGCTCTGCGGTGACGGTATGCGGATCGTCGTCGATGAACTTGGGCAAATCTGGGGTCATGAGAACACATCCTTGAATGGAGCGCCGCGGCCGGGCGCGGCCGGCGCGGGACGCCGTGGAGGGGTGATGGCGACATGATCCGCCATCACGCCGCCCGCCGGCTTTTAAAGCCGTTTGGAAAAGAACTTGAACAAATTGCCGGCGCGGCCGGCTTCGGCCTCCGGCGCGGCGGCGGCGAAATCGCCGGCGGCCAGTTGCTGCAGCCGGGACAGCGCCTCGTCGGCCGCCGCGCGCGCCGCCGCCTCGTCCGCGGCCTGGCGCACGGCTTCCTTGCCCTTCAGACGCGCGTCGCGGATGGTGTACAACGCCTGCTCGCAGGCCGCAGCCTTGGCCAGGATGCTGTCCGCCGCCCGCTGGCCGTCCCAGCCCTTGGCCTCGGCCCAGGAGCGCACCATCGGCGGTGCCTCGCCCTTGTAGCCGGCATCCTTGAACGCCTGCGCCTCGGCGGCGGCGCGTTGGTATTCGGCCAGGCGCAGCTCGCTGCCCAAAGCCTCATTGCGCGCGACATCAGTGGCGATATCGATATCTCGCAGTAGTTGTTCTTGTAACTCCCCTAGCACAAACTGCGGCTCCGGTTGATTACCTTGCTGCAACCAGAGTTCATATTCATCCCACCAGCGGTGCCCTTTAGGGATATACGCCCCATCGACAACTCGAATCACTCCATCCGGCTGCTTGGTTAAACGATACATGGCATTCACCTTCACTCCCCCTATAGATTCATTAAATCTCAGCATCCGCCACCCAGTGACATGCAACCCAAGTAATACTTGAGCCAGTAGGGGGAATCATATTTACAAACTTGGTAGAACTGCTCTTAGCTGCGGGAATCACGCCATTTCCATTACTCGTAGCCATTCTATCAACCGCACCCAAACCGTCATAAATCACAATAGCCGGCTCAATCCGTTTCTCTACCATAAACGGAATGGTCATATTAATTTGCTTATCACCAGAAGTGCCGACATTCAAATGAAACATCTTGCTGAAGATAGCCGGTGCGAAAGCGGAATCGGCTCCATAGTTTTTAGCGGGGAAGTCATTTAGCGGATAGCTTTTCTCAAAATACCGCTGACACAAAGTCAGTTCTTCGCCAAAGCTGCGATACTCAAACGGCGTCGCCACTGGGCTCTCCTCCAACTGCACCTGAGCAATATCGAAAGTGCCGGTTTGCGCGCCGGTAATCGCATTCAAGGCTGGGTAGGCATCGCTGTACGACACCCCAAGAAAAACAGCCAGAGAAGCCTCGTTCCCCGGTTCGCGCCCCTGTAGGCTGGGCGAGGAGAAAGAGAAGACAAAGCGTTGCCAGCGGCTGGTCAGCTCCACTGGAACCGCCTCCAGCGCTCTGATCTTGTCGGATGCGGCTGGCGGTCGTTTCAGCCACTGTTCAACATAGGCCACCATCTTGCGCGGCTGATCCGCCTTGGCCCAGAAGCTCAGCGTCATCCGCTTGCCGGTGAAACGCCGCAGGTTTTCCACCGGCTGGCATACCTGGCAGTACTCGTTGACCTTGCTGGCCGGCGGCTTGCTCAGCGTCAGACGCATGAAGCTCGTCGTCGCCCCCAAGGTTTCGGTCTCGGCGATACTGGCCGCCATTCGCGACAAAGTCGCGCCGCCAAGCGGGCCGCCACCCAAATCCAGAAGCCAACGGTCCACCGAGCCATAACCGCCGACAGTCTGACTGGCGCCGCGCTGCCAGACGTCAAAACCGCCGTTGATCAGCACATTGCGACGATAAGCTTGCGTCGGAAAGCCTTGTAGAGGATGGAAGTCGCGCGGCTTGGCATCCCGCTTCGCCAACTCCTCGGCGATGCGCTGCTCCACTGCGGAGCGCGTGGCCAGCACCACGCTGGGATCCACCAGCAGCGTTACCGCCGCGGTATTGGACACCTCCAGAATCATGCGCACATAGAGCTGCTTATTGGCGCCGGCCGCCAGCAGCGGCTTGTAGCTCTCCGGAAATTTGCCGATGGCGATCAGATCGCCGCGGCTATCGAACAAGCCCACCTCGCGGATGTAAAAGCCGCCCACCGTATCCGGCAGCACCGCTTCCGCCACCACCCAGTTGGGATTATTCGGGTCCACCGCCAAGTGGTTGAGCGCGCCGCGCCAGGTTTCATGCTTGAGCGCGGTCTGGCTCTCGCTGGGCGTGTAATACCCGCCGTTGTCGCCGTCGCCCACCGCCATCTGACTGATCTGCAGCGGCGCGCCGTTGGCTTGCGCCGCCGCCAGCTTGGCCTTGCCGCTGGCGGTGAGAAGCGTGAAAAACTCATTGGCCATCGATTGCTCCTGGGAAGGGTTCTAGGGATCTCATGCTGCGGGATAAAGCGTGACCATCTCGACGCTGGCGTGCGCCAGCGCCGCGTTCAAGCTGGCGCGCTGTTGCAACGATTCGAGCTGGAACGGGTAGACCGTGGCCAATTCGCCGCCCTGGGTGGCCAGCGCCAGCACCGGCACGGCGCTGCGGTTGCTCAATACCAGCGCCAGCAGCTCCAGCACCGAACGGGCGTTCTTGTATTCGTTGATCATCGCCTCCAGCGCCGTCAGCGTGGCGGCGGCTATGCCGCGCGCGGCCAGGTCGATGTGGATCTTGAAGTGATAGGGCTTGCCGGCGTATTCGAACCATTCGCTGATCTGGCCGGACAAGGCCAGCGTGGCCAACACCTGCTGCAAGGACCAGCGCGTGCCCTTGCTGCGATGCAGATGGATGGACTGCTTGATCAGCTCGCGTTGCTGGCGCGCGCCCTGGCTCAGGCGCCAGCCCTCGTCGCCGGCGACATGGAACTGCTCCGCCAGCGCCGGCAGCCAGCCGGCGTCCACCTGGTCCACCAGATAAACCAGCAGCGTGCTCAGATCGGCGTCGCCCAGCCGGGTAGTGAGCTGTGCCAGATGGCCGAAGCGCGGGTCATTGGCCAGGATATTGGGCGCCACCCCGCCCGCCTTCGCCACGGCGCCGCTCATAGCCGCAGCTCGGTTTCACGGATCACGCCGTCGGCCAGCCGCCACTGCACGGTGAGCCTGGCGTCGCCGTTGCCGCCCACGCTGTAGAGCACCCGCGCCACGGTCACCCGCGGCTCGCCGTATAGCGGATGGCTGATCGCCTCCACCGCCTCGCGCACCACGTGCGGCCGGGCGCGGTCCACCGGGTAGTCCAGGTAACGGAACAAATCGCTGCCAAACTCCGGCCGCAGCGGATCGCTGCCCTTGGGCGTGCCCAGGATGATGCGCATGGCCTGATGGATGTCGTCGAGGTTCTCGACGATGTCAGCGGGGGATGCCTGATCGCGGGCCTGCAAGGCCGGCTGCCAGTGCAAGGAGGAGATGTCGGATATTCGGGTCATAGCGACATGATGCCGCATCGCCCGTCGTGGGGCTTTTAAAGCCGGTTAGGGAAACAGTTGAATTACAAGGACAATTTCGCGGACACCGCCGCATGTGGCGCAAGCCTTGCCTCCATGCCTTGACCCTCCGCACCCGGTCGGCAACAATCCTCACGTTGCCGCCCACATGCGGCACACGGGATTGGCGTCCCGTTGCTATGAAATTATGCAAGCAGTACACCCATGGCTCTGCCAACTTGGCAGGCGTGTGGTGGGAGAGTGCTATGCACTCGCCGGTTTCATAGCTCGGTACGCCAATCCTGCCACGCGCCTGCCCAATACCTCAGCCTTCCCCGGCAGGTGGTTTATCTTGTGTCACAGCAGGAGAAACACCATGCATCACGCTCAAACCTTTCCCCCGCGCCGCCGCTACAAACTGAACTCGCTGGCACGCCAAGAAGCCCTGCTCCCCTTTGTCCGCCTTTGCCCCGGCCGCACCTATGCGCATTACTGGCACATGCCCGCGCCCAGCAAGGACTATCCCGCCGATAGCGCCTATGGCCGCGAATGCGCGGCCCACCTATTGCAATGGCTGAAGGACAACCGCGAATACGTTGGCAAGGGCTTGCTCAGTCGCGTCGCGCGCGACATCGACTTTGATGACCGCGACGGACGCGGCCAGTGGATGGGCTTCTTCAACTATCTGGAAATCATGATGCTGTTGGGCGCGGACCGGGTCCGGGTCTACCGCCATGTCGATAGCCAACATCAGCTCTATCTGGCGCTAGGCCAGCGGATCAGTCTGGAGGCGCACTTCCGCCGCATCCGCCTGCGCAATCGCTGACGGGCCAGCGCCGGTATCGCTACGCGCCCCCTCCCTTTTGTCGGGAGGGTGGCGCCGTCAGACACGGCCCACCACCTCACGGTCTTTGCCGCCGATTCAAGCGCCGCAAGCCAAACGCACTTGCTCCAGCAAGGCGTCCGCCCGCGTCCAGTCGCTGTGGCGGCGTGGTCGCGCCGCCGCTTCGTAGGCCTGCATCGCATTATCGATGTAATCCTGCAGCCCGGGCGTGGCCGGGCCGTACTCCGGCGCGCCGCCGGCGGCCTTCAAGGCCAGCAGGCCGGCCAGCTCCGCGCGCAGACCGGCGTCGCCCAGAGTCTGAGCTGCCAGTTCCTCCAGCGCCAACGGCGGCGGGCTGCGCCGCGCCTTCACCCATTGCGCCGCCAACAAGGGCCGCAGCACGTACAGGTATTTTTTCAGCCGCAGTTGTTGCTCCAGCTTGCGGCCGCGGTAATTCTTGCGCGCCACCGCCAGATAATGCCAGTAGGCCGCCTCGCCGGCGAAATGAGCCGCCGTCAGGCCACGCAATAGCTCGCAGGCCGCCGCATGCTGGCGGTAGACCTGCGGCGAGGCCAGCCATTCCAGCAGCGCGGCGTTGCCGCCCAGGGTCAGCCGCAAGGCCTTGCGCAGTTCCCAGCCGCTGATGTCCAGGCCGTCGGCCAACGGCAGCTCGATCACATCGCGCTGGCCGCCAAACTCGTACCATGGCGCCGGGTGCAGATAGACGAAACGCACATCGTAATCGCTGTCCGGCGCCGCATAACCCCAGCTGCGGCTGCCGCCTTCGGCCGCGTAAAGAATGCGCACGCCGTGCTCCGCCTCCACGCGCGCCAGCCGCGCCAGGACCATCCGCCGCGCCGCGTCCGCCTTGCCGTCCGCCTCCTGCGGACGGGTCTGCTCTTGCATCGACATCTCCTTGTCCTTGAGGACGCCTCCCATCGTTTGCAAAATTTCCCTTTACCCTTTTTAAGCTATTTAATACAAATGGCGGATGTCATCGGAGATCAGCGCCGCCGGCGGGCCAGAACCATAATAATCGGCCCGGCAGCCGGCGTCCGCTCCCGATGGCGCCACCGGGGAAGAACATACATGAAGCGATGGGGAAAACCATGATCACCACCATCAAGGGCAAGATTCTGGCCGGTTCCGGCCTGTTGATCCTGATCGGTTTTTGCGTGCTGGCCGGCGTCAATATCTATGCCGGTTATCAGAACGCCGAGCAAGCGGTGCTGGACAATGCCAAGTTGCTGGCGGAAAGCGAGGCCGGCCAGGTGCAGCGGCTGCTGGGCAAGACCTACGATTCGGCCCAGGTGGTGGCGGAATCCGCGGTGGCGGTGAAGAACAATCTTCCGCCCAACGCCCGCGCCTTACTGTCCGACATCGTCAAGGGCCAGTTGCCCAATAATCCGGACGCGGTCGGCTATTGGGCGATCTGGGAGCCCAATGCGCTGGACGGCCGCGACGCGGAGCTGGCCGGCAAGGAGCACAACGACAAGACCGGCCGCAGCGGGGTGTATTGGTATCGCAAGAGCGGCAAGGTCGACGTGGTGTGGGGCGCCGAAGGCGTCGACGACAGCGCCTACTACACCGAGCCGCGCAAGACCGGCAAGCCTATGCTGACCGAACCCTATGTCGATCCCGACATCAAGATCCTGATGGGCACCATTTCCTTTCCGCTGCTGGTCAACGGCAAGGCGCTGGGCGTGGCCGGCTGCGATATCGCGCTGGGCCATCTGCAGGAGCTGGCCGCCAAGGTCCAGCCCTACCAGCGCGGCTTCATGAGCTTGTATTCCAATAGCGGCATGCAATTGGCCGGCCGCGACCCGGCGCTGAACGGCAAGGCCGACGCCACTCTGCCGGCTGCGGCCAAGGCGGCGATCAAGAACGGCCAGCCGGCGGAATACGATAGCGACGACGGCTTCCGTCACTTCATCATGCCCGTCACCGTGGGCGAGGCCGGCATGCCATGGGCGGTGCGCATTTCCATTCCGCTGAGCGAGGCGTTCGCGCCGGTACGCGCCGCCAGTTGGCAATCGGCCTTGATCAGCCTGGGCATCCTGGCCTTGATCCTGCTGCTGCTGGGCGCCACGCTCAGCCGCCTGCTGCGTCCGCTGGGCCGCCTGCAGTCGGCGATGAGCGAGCTGGCCTCGGGCAGCGGTGATCTGACCCGGGCGCTGCCCATCTCAAGCCGCGACGAGATCGGCCTGGCCGCCGGCGCCTTCAACACCTTCACCGGCTCGCTGCGCGCGATGATGCTGGACGTGCGCCGCCACGCCGGCGACGTGCTGGGTTCGGTGCGCCAGCTGTCCGGCGACGTGGATCAGATCCGCGGCAGTTCGGCGCGCCAGTCCGAGGCCGCCAACGCCACCGCCGCCAGCGTGGAACAGTTGTCGGTCAGCGTCAGTCATATCGCGGAATCGGCGCGGGTGGCGGAACAGCGCGCGCGCGAGGCGGACACGCTGTCCAGCCAGGCCTCGGCCAATGTCGACGCCACCGTGCGCGAGATCGGCCGCATTTCGCAGACGGTGCGCGAACTGGCCGAGGTGCTGGGCGGCATGCAGCAGCGCTCTACCCAGATCAGCGGCATCGTGTCGGTGATCCGTGACATCGCCGACCAGACCAATCTCTTGGCCTTGAACGCGGCGATAGAAGCGGCGCGCGCCGGCGAGATGGGCCGCGGCTTCGCGGTGGTGGCGGACGAAGTGCGCAAGCTGGCCGAACGCACCGCCCAGGCCACGCTGGAAATCTCCGGCGTGATCCAGACCATGCAGCAGGACACCAGCAAGGCGGCCGACAGCATGGACGGCGCTTTGCGCCAGGTGGACCAGGGCGTGAAGCTGGCCGAGGACTCCGCGCAGTCCATCCAGCAGATCAGCGGCCATGCGCAGCAGGTGGTGGAATCGGTGGGCGACATCGCCGCTTCCACCTCGGAGCAATCCAGCGCCAGCCAGGAAATCGCCCGCCACATCGAAAACATCCACGGCATGCTGTTGCAAACCGACGAATCCATCAGCCAGGCGCAGCAGGCCACCACCTTGCTGGCGCGCCTGGGCGAGGAGCTGGATACGCTGATCGGCAAGTTCAAGCTGTAAGAGCCTGTTCAAAGTCTCGCGAGCAAGAGCGAGACAAGGCGAAAACCGCTAAGAAAGCGGAATGTACTCGTGGTACATGAGCATTTCGAAGCGGGTTTCAACGCCCTTGTCTAACTATTCCGCCGACGCGCAGCAGATCGTAAACAGGTTCTAAGCTCCGGGCCGGCCTCTCCTCATCGGCGCCGACTCATGCCACAATCCGGCCATCCCCATTGAATCGAGCGCGCCATGTCCCTGCATTTCCACGTGATCCCGGTCACGCCGTTTGCCCAGAACTGTTCCATCCTGTGGTGCGACGCCACCCGCCGCGCCGCGGTGGTGGACGCCGGCGGCGACATCGAACGCATCGCCGATTGGGTGTCCCGCCAGAACCTGACGGTGGAAAAACTGCTGCTGACCCACGGCCATATCGACCACGCCGGCGGCGCCGCGCGGCTGGCGGAGCAACTGGGCGTCAAGATTGAAGGCCCGCAGCGCGCGGAAAGCTTCTGGCTGGACCAGTTGCCGCAACAAGGCCATATGTTCGGCTTTCCGCGTAGCGAGGCGCTGACGCCGGATCGTTGGCTGGAGGAAGGCGACAGCGTCAGCGTGGGCGAGGAAACGCTGAACGTGATTCACTGCCCCGGCCATACCCCGGGCCATGTGGTGTTCCACAGCGCCGGCGCGCGGCTGCTGATCGCCGGCGACGTGCTGTTCCAGGGCTCGATCGGCCGCACCGATTTCCCCATGGGCAATCACCAGCAGCTGATAGACGCGATCCAGCAAAAGCTGTTCCTGCTGCCGGACGACACCACGGTGGTGCCGGGCCACGGCCCCTTGACCACCATAGGCGAGGAAAAACGCAGCAATCCCTACGTCGCCAACCCGCGCTACCGCTGAGCCGCGATGCCGCCCGAATTCGAACGCAAGGTGATCGCGCTATTGCTGGCGCTGCCGCCCGGCCGGGTCACCACCTACGGCGCCTTGGCGGAACAGGCCGGCTATCCGCGCCATTCCCGCCACGTCGGCCGCCTGCTCAGCCATTTGCCGGACGGCGTCAGCGTGCCCTGGTTTCGGGTGCTGGGCGCTGGCGGCCGCATCTCGCGCCCGGGCAGCGAGCAGGCCGACTGGCAGCGTCTGCTGCTGGAAGAAGACGGCGTGGAATTGAGCGCGACCGGCAAGGTGGATTTGCGGCGTTATGGCTGGCCGGACGCGCATTTTTGTAGCAAAAAGTTGTAGTTCCGCAACATTTAATGTTTCACACCAAATATCTACAGCTCAAAATACATCGCATTTACATAAAATGACAAAAATGCGACAGGCCGATTGTAAATACTTTGCAAACGAATATTTCTGAGCTAGTCTGCGCCCGCGCCGACAGGTCTGTCCGCGCGCACTACACGCTACACGCACAATAATCTGGTGAAACAATGAAAACTCGCAATCTGCTGTTGGCCCTGGCTCTGGTGGGCGGCTGTACCGTGGCGCAAGCCGGTGATTACTCCTTCGGCAATGTCAGCTTCAACCAGCTGAACTGGTCGCCGAGCACCCTGGATCGCACGCAAGCCGGCCCGTTCGCCGCCAAGCGCAACTTCCAGTACCTGGAAGCCGAAGGCGGCATCGGCCGTTCCTGGGGCGATGTTTACGGCTTCTTCGACCTGGAGAACTGGAACCGCAACGACAAGGACATCCCGGCGGGCGATCGTCGTTACACCACCAAAGTAGTTGCGCGTTTCAACCTGGCGGAAGTGGGCGGCGTGCCGGTCAAGCTGTACACCCACGTTTACGACACCCGCGGCAACGATTTCTTTGACCAGAACCGCGTGCTGGGCCTGGGCACCGACCTGAGCTTCGGCAAAGTCTGGTTCAAGCCCTTCCTGGGCGTGCATCAGGAACTGAAATCCCAAGGCGTCGGCGCCAATATGAACGGCTATATGGCCGGTTATGTCGCCGGTTTCGACTTCACCGCCTTCGGTCAGCCGTTCTCGGTGACCCAGTGGCACGAAACCGAGTTCGACCGCGCCAAGGAATACACCACCCTGGCCAGCCCGACCGGCACGACTCAGCGCCGCACCGGCCAGAACGGCGCCATCGGCCTGTGGTGGACCCCGATCAAGTCCATGACCGCTGGTCTGCAATACCGCTACGCCGTCAACAAGCTGGGCGTGGCCGGCAACGAGAACGCCGTCATCTACTCGCTGAAATACAACTTCTAAGCCCCCCGGGCCTGGAAACCAAAGCCACCCTTCGCGGTGGCTTTTTTCATATCCGTCATCGTCAGCGGCTGGCTGGATCACAAGGCCGATTGACACCTTACTTACCAGTAAGTATCTTCAACGCCAACACAGGCAAACCAAGTCAATCAAACACTTGCCCGCCGCGCTGGCGCCGCATGCGCGCCGCGACCACAATGAGCTACGCGAGAAACCAACACGAGGACGAAAACATGACGGCATACCCGCACCTGCTGGCCCCGCTGGACCTGGGCTTCACCACGCTGAAGAACCGCGTGCTGATGGGCTCGATGCATACCGGCCTGGAAGAAGCGCCGCAAGGCTTCGAGAAAATGGCGGCCTTTTACGCGGAGCGCGCCCGCGGCGGCGTGGGTCTGATCGTCACCGGCGGCGTGGGCCCCAACCCGGAAGGCTGTGTCGCCGAGGGCGCCTCCATGCTGGCCGACGAGGCCGAGGTGCCGCACCACAAGCTGGTCACCGACGCGGTGCATGCCGCCGGCGGCAAGATCGCCTTGCAAATCCTGCACTCCGGCCGCTACAGCTTCCAGGAAAAATGCGTGTCCGCCTCGCCGCTGATCGCGCCGATCAACTTCTACAAACCGCGCGAGCTGTCCGATGCCGATGTGTGGCAAACCATCGCCGACTTCGCCCGCTGCGCGCGGCTGGCACAGCAGGCCGGCTACGACGGCGTGGAAGTGATGGGCTCGGAAGGTTATCTGATCAATCAATTCATCGCCCGCGCCACCAATAAGCGCGACGACGATTGGGGCGGCAGCTTCGAAAACCGCATCCGCTTCGCCATCGAAACCGTGAAAGCGGTGCGCGCCGCGGTGGGCAGTGACTTCATCATCATTTACCGGCTGTCCATGCTGGACCTGGTGCAGGACGGCAGCTCCTGGGACGAGGTGGCCCATCTGGCCGGCGAGATCGAAAAAGCCGGCGCCACCCTGATCAACACCGGCATAGGCTGGCACGAGGCGCGGGTGCCCACCATCGCCACCATGGTGCCGCGCGGCGGCTTCGCCTGGGTCACCAAGAAGCTGATGGGCAAGGTGAAGATTCCGCTGATCACCACCAACCGCATCAACACTCCGGAAGTGGCCGAGGAGATTCTGGCCGACGGCTGCGCCGACATGGTGTCGATGGCGCGCCCCTTCCTGGCCGATCCAGACTTCGTCAACAAGGCCGCCGCCGGCCGCGGCGACGAGATCAACACCTGTATCGGCTGCAACCAGGCCTGTCTGGACCACATCTTCCAGGGCAAGCTGACCAGCTGCCTGGTCAACCCGCGCGCCTGCCGCGAAACCGAACTGAACTACGGACAAGCCGCCCAGGCCAAGAAGCTGGCCATCGTCGGCGCCGGCCCGGCCGGCCTGGCCTGCGCCACGGTGGCGGCGGAACGCGGCCATCAGGTGACGCTGTTCGACGCCGCGGCGGAAATCGGCGGCCAGTTCAATGTGGCCAAGCGCATCCCCGGCAAGGAAGAGTTCTACGAAACCCTGCGCTATTTCAAGCGCAAGCTGGAACTGAGCGGGGTGGAACTGAAGCTGAACACCCGCGTGGCGGCGGCGGACCTGGCCGGCTTCGACGAAGTGGTGCTGGCCACCGGCATCGCGCCGCGCACCCCGCAGATTCCCGGCGTCGATCATCCCAAGGTGCTCAACTACCTGGACGTGCTCAAGCACGGCAAACCGGTGGGCAAGCGCGTCGCCATCATCGGCGCCGGCGGCATCGGCTTCGACACCGCGGAATTCCTGACCCACGAAGGCAAGTCCAGCTCGCTGGACACCGCCGCCTTCATGCGCGAATGGGGCGTGGACATGACGGTGGAGCATCCGGGCGGCCTCAGTCCGCAAGGCCCGCGGCCGCATCCCAGCCCGCGCGAGGTTTACCTGCTGCAGCGCAAGACCAGCAAAGTGGGCGAAGGCCTGGGCAAGACCACCGGCTGGATCCATCGCGCCAGCCTGCAGATGAAACAGGTGCGCATGCTGTCCGGCGTCAGCTACGACAAGATAGACGACGCCGGCCTGCACATCACGGTGAAGGGCGAAACCCAACTGCTGCCGGTGGACAATGTGATCATCTGCGCCGGCCAGGACCCGCTGCGCGAGCTGCAAGCGCCGTTGCAGGCCGCCGGCAAGCCGGTGCATCTGATCGGCGGCGCCGACGTGGCGGCGGAGCTGGACGCCAAGCGGGCGATAGATCAAGGCTCGCGTCTCGCCGCAGCCCTCTAAGAACCTGTTCATAGTCTGCTGTGCTTCGGCGATACGGCGTTGAAAACCGTTGAGAAAGCGGAATGTACAGGTGGTACATGAGCATTTCGAAGCGGTTTTCGCCCTGTCTCGCTCTTGCTCGCGAGATTTTGAACAGCTTCTAAAAGTCTGCCACTCGCTCACGATCCTGCTTCGCCGGCCAGCCATGCCGTAAAGACATGGCTGGCCCACGGCCGGGAACGCGCCGTGCCACGCGTTCAGGCCGATCTCCAGAGCCACGTCCTCTACCAGCCGCCTTTCCAGGTACGGCGCTTCCTCCGCCTCTCCATCTCCATGCCCGCCCGACGGCCTCGCAAGCCAAGGCGTTGCTTCCATGCCAAAAACACAGTCCTTTAGGACAGATTTACCCTGATAAAACGTTTTAGCTCTTGTTCATTGCACACTTATTTGTCATCGTTGCGCCCATTGCTTTAATTCATATATATGACCATATGACTGACATGCGTCAGGCGGATCTGCGTCTGCCCCTGTACCAGCAAGTCCGCGACGCGCTGGCGCGCGACATCGCCAACCGAGTCTGGAAACCCGGCGAGGCGATTCCCACCGAGGCCGAGCTGGTCGGGCGCTTCCACACCTCCATCGGCACCATCCGCAAGGCGGTGGACCAATTGGTGGCCGACGAGATGGTGGAACGCCGTCAGGGCAAGGGCACCTTCATCAAGCCGGCCAATTTCCAGTCCTCGCTGCTGCGCTTTTTCCGCTTCCACGACGCCGATGGCAAATACCGCATCCCCGAAGCCAGGATTCTGCACCGCGAACAGCTGACGCCGCCGCCCGCCATCGCCGACAGCCTGCAGTTGCCGTCCGGCGGCCAGGCCATCCACCTGACCCGGCTGCGCTACCTGGACCGCGAACCGCTGCTGGCGGAATCGATCTGGCTACCGGCGACGCGCTTCCAGGCGCTGCTGGCCATTCCGCTGCCCAGCTTCGGCGACCTGCTCTATCCGCTGTACGAGGATTGCTGTCACCAAGTGGTGGCCTCGGCGCGTGAATCGTTGACCGCCGAAGCCATCGCCGCGCCGTACGCCGAACTGCTGCAACTGACGCCCGGCACCCCGGCCATCGTGCTGGAACGCCTGGCCAAGGCCTATGACGGCAGCCCGCTGGAATGGCGCAGCGTGCGCGGCCGCGCCGACAAATTCCGTTACCAGGCGGACATCCGCTGATTCCACGCCGCGCGCGCCATGGCAGTGGCGCGCGCCGCGCATCGACAACAAGCAAAAACCATAAAGGGCAGCACCATGTTGCATTGGTATAAGCAGGTATCGCAGGGCGAGCGCAAGACCTTCTGGGGCTGTTTCGGCGGCTGGGCGCTGGACGCGCTGGACGTGCAGATGTTCAGCCTGGCGATCCCTGCGCTGATCGCCGCCTTCAGCCTGAGCAAGGCCGAGGCCGGCCTGATAGGCAGCGTCACCCTGGTTGCCTCGGCGCTGGGCGGCTGGATCATGGGCGCGGTGTCGGACCGCATCGGCCGGGTGCTGGCGCTGCAGATCACCATCATCTGGTTCTCGCTGTTCACCCTGCTGTCCGGTTTCGCCCAGAGCTATGAGCAATTGCTGGTGCTCAAGGCCTTGCAGGGCTTCGGCTTCGGCGGCGAATGGGCGGCCGGCGCGGTGCTGATGGCGGAAATCATCCGGCCGGAACACCGCGGCAAGGCGATGGCCTCGGTGCAAAGCGCCTGGGCGGTGGGCTGGGGCGCGTCGGTGCTGCTGTATTCGGCGATCTTCCTGCTGTTTCCGGCGGAAATCGCCTGGCGCGTGATGTTCGCCATCGGCATCCTGCCGGCCTTCTTCATCATCTATATCCGCCGCCACATCCCCGAGCCGCCGCGCCGCGAGCGCCAGGCGGCGCCCGCGGTGCCGCTGCTGGACATCTTCAAGCCCAGCGTGCTGCGCATGACCTTGATCGGCTCCCTGATCGGCGTCGGCGCGCACGGCGGCTACGCCGCGCTGATGACCTGGCTGCCGATGTTCCTCAAGACCGAGCGCCACCTGTCCATCCTCGGCACCAGCGGCTACCTGGCGGTGATCATCGTCGCCTTCTGGTGCGGCTGCATGGCCAGTGCCTATCTGCTCGACCGCATCGGCCGCCGCCTCAACCTGCTGTTGTTCTCGATCTGCTGCGTAGCCACGGTGCTGATCTATGTGTTCGCGCCGCTGAGCAATCAACTGATGCTGGTCCTGGGCTTCCCGCTGGGTTTTTTCTCCGCCGGCATTCCGTCCAGCCTGGGCGCGCTGTTCAATGAACTCTACCCCAGCGGCATGCGCGGCGCGGGCGTGGGCTTCTGCTACAACTTCGGTCGCATCCTGTCCGCCGGCTTCCCGCTGCTGGTCGGCTATCTGAGCGACGGCTGGACGCTGGGCGCCTCCATCGGCGTCAGCGCGGCGCTGGCCTACTCCATCGTGGCGCTGGCGGTGTTCTGCCTGCCGGAAACCAAGGGCAAACCGCTGCAAGACGAGCCCGTCGATTCGCGCGAGCCGCGCGCCCGCGACGCCCAAGCGTCGGCCTGAGCCGAGCGTCGCGCACTTTCACCGTCATTGTGAGACATCTATGCCACTAAACGACATCGCCAACCGCATCAGCGACGAAGAGTTCGCGCTGGACACCATAGAAGGCGAACGGGTCATCATCACCTCGCCCATCATCCTGGGCACGCAGGGCAGCGAATGGGAAGGCTCGCCGATTTTCCGGCGCGACTATCTGCTGGCCCTGCTCACCCACAGCATCAAGCACCAGGTGCTGGACGCCGCCGACATCGACGCGGCGCTGGATCGCGGCGCGACCGCCTGTCAGGCCTGCGGCTGATGCCCGGCCGATGATAGACGGGCACGCCCACATCTTCCTGCGCCGGCTGGTCGGCACCGCCCCGCTGCGCTACAAGCCCTACCGCGACGCCACGCTGCCGGCCTATCTGTCGCAACTGGACCAATTCGGCATTCGTGGCGGCGTGCTGGTGCAGCCCAGCTTCCTGGGCTGTGACAACGGCTATCTGCTGCAAGGCCTGCGCCGCGGCGCCGGCCGCCTGCGCGGCATCGCGGTGATCGCGCCGGACTGTCCGCTGGCGACGATGCGCGACATGGACGCCGCCGGCGTGGTCGGCCTGCGGCTGAATCTGTTCGGCCGACCGTTGCCGGACCTGAGGTCGCGCGCGTGGCGCCGCTGCCTGGCGCGCGCCACCAGGCTGGGCTGGCAGGTGGAAGTGCACCGTCCGGCGCAGGATTGGCCCTTGCTGCTGCCGCCGCTGCTGGACGCCGGAGTCAAGGTGGTCATCGACCACTTCGGCCGCCCCCACCCGGCGCTGGGCGTCGACGACCCCGGCTTCCGCTACTTGCTGGACGCCGGCGCCGCCAGCGGCCGCATCTGGGTCAAGATCTCCGCCGCCTACCGCAACGGCCTGGCCGGCCGCGGCGAGGACATCGCCCGCGCCGCGCTGCCGCTGCTCGACGGCGCGCTGGGCCCGGAGCGCATGCTGTGGGGCAGCGATTGGCCGCACACCCAATTCGGCTCCATCCGCTACGCTCGCACGCTGGAACTATTGGAGCAGTGGCTGCCGGACGCCGGGCGCCGCCGGCAAATCACCCACGACACCCCGGCCGAACTGTTCCGTTTCGACGCGCCGGCCGCTACAGAAAATGGCGGTCGTCCGCCAGATGGCTGGCCGGACAGCTGAACATCAACACCAGCGGCGCGGCGCCGGTATTGCTGAGCTGGTGCTGGGTGTTGGCCGGCACCACGAAGGAACACTGCTCCGCCACCGCGTGCTCGCGCGCCGCGCCGGTGGCCACATCCACCAGTCTCATCTCACCGCTGCCGCTGACGATGTGGTAGTGCTCGTCGCCATGACAATGGTAATGACCGTTGATCGCCACGCCGGGCGCGATTTCGGTCAAATAAGTGCTAAAACCGGCGTCGCCGGCCAATTTAACAATCTTGATGCCGACACTGCCGTCGTATATACCTTGGTCCAGCTCCGATTTCCAATCAATTACGTTCATTACATTCCTAAATTAAACAGTACTATCGAGCGAAAAAATTCGCGCGCCAAATAAACAAAAAGATGCGAAGCCTATAGCCTATCGGCTAAGTCGCCAATCCCTCGCCCATTTTGCCGGCTCCATCCTTTAGTACAGTTAATCAATTCCAAACAGCCCTTCGCATTGACATTATCGGAACAAAAAACCTATAAGTGCCCAGCACCGACATGACAAACCACTACCCTCTGGCGGCACCTATGGACTACCAACTCGTATCCCCCGAACATTTCTCCGAGGAGCAAAGCGAATTTGTGTCGAAGTTCCGCGAGTCCATCTTCCAGCTCTCCGGTCAAACCGACATGATAGTCGGCGCCAAGGACGTCAACTCGCGCCATCTGGTGGCCAGCGACGCCTACGCCAGGATCGTGGCGCTCGCGCGCGGCGCCGATGTCATCGACCGCCTGGACAAGGAAATGCCCTGCGAAGGCACCGCCCAGTTCGCCGATTGCTATGTGCAGGAAGACCTGGCGCTGATGCGCGGCGGCGACCCCAACGCCAAGGCATCCATCCTCAACGTGCATGAATACGGCGACGGTCTCAAGGCACGGGTGTTTTCCAAGCATCTGCTCCGGCACGAACCTACGCGCGCCATCCTCGGCACCGTCTATTACGCCCATGAAATCGAAGTCGCCAACTTCATCAGCCTGATGCCCAATTACATTCTGGAGTTCGGCTCCGGCTGCAGCATTGAACAGGTGCACGGCAAATTCAAACTGCAAGACGTGGAACTGACCGAATACGAACAGGAAGTGAGTTTCCTGCTGCTATTGAATTGGGATTTCAAGCAAATCGCCGATTTCATGAATAAATACCGGCCCAAGCCCAAAACCCGGGTGGCGGACTCCATCATCAAGAGCAAGAACTATATCTGTGAAAAGTTGGGCCTGCCGTCGCAACGCCGCGCCGAGCTCTGCGACGCGCTGATCGCCGCCGGCATGCATCGCAAAATGCCGGCCTCGCTGTTCAGCCGCCTGATCGGTTCCAAGCAGCTATGACGCCTTCCCGGCGATTCTCCATTTTCCTGGAGTTACTCAAAAAGCATAAAAAGACTATGCTCTGAGCCTGAAGCGGTAGGCTGCGCGGGCAACGCCCGCGCGGGACAGCCTGCCGCGCGGACGGACTGCCATCCCCCGCCGACATGCCGCCATGCACGCGCGGCGCCCGACAGCGACTAAGAGCCGCTAACAACACCTCGCTGAGAACCTGAGCCAAGGCGCGCCGACGCAGGCAGTACCCGTAGCACGACAAGGAGGCGCAACGCAGGATCAGGGGTTTTGTTAGCGGGTCTAAATCAAAACTTCAGCTGCACCCAACACCGACGCCGACAACAGATTGGCGCGGTCAGAAAACGCGACGAGGTATCAGGCCTCCGCGCAGCGGCCAACGGCGCCAAGCCGGCGTCCGCGGCAAGCGCGGGGCCATTTCAAGATCAACGCGGGCCAAAGAGAAACCACGATGCGACAGGAGTCAGCAATGAGCATACGCGCCTTGAATTATGGCAAGCCTTCCGCCAGATCCTTATCCGGCATCGCCAGAAACGTGGAAGCGTTCGCGCTGGACACGATAGACGGCGAGCGCGTGATCATCACCCTGCCCGCCATCCAGGGCGAACAGGGCAGTGAATGGGAAGGGTCCTTGATTTTCCGCCACGACTATCTGCTGGAGCTGCTGGCCTACAGCGTGGAACACGGCATCATCAAGCCAGGGGAAGTGAGCAGGGCCTTGATAGCCGGCAGTTCGCGCCCAGCGCCAGGCTGAGCCTTCCCTCCGCCAACCGCCGCGCCCAGCGCGGCGGTTTTGTTTTCAGCGGCCGGCCCGGCGGCAAGCCTCGGCCAGCTCGCGCGCGGCGGCGGCGGGATCGGGCCGGGCGAACAGGCCGCCGATCACCGCCAGCGCATCCGCCCCCGCCCGCAACACCTGGCCGGCATTGCCGGCGTCTATGCCGCCTATCGCCACCATGGGCGCGCCCAGCGCCCGCGCGGCGGCGAACAGGCTCAGCGGCGCCTGCGCCGCTTGCGGCTTGGTGGCGGATGGAAACACCGCGCCGAAGGCGATATAGCTGGCGCCGGCTGCCACCGCGCGCCGCGCCCGCTCCAGGCTGTCGTAACAAGAAGCGCCAATCACCGCCGCCGCGCCCAGCCGCCGCCGCGCCGCGCTCAGCGCCGCGTCATCGCGCCCCAAGTGCACGCCATCGGCGCCCGCCTGCGCCGCCAGCTCCACATCGTCGTTGACGATGAAGAGCACGCCATGACGCCGGCACAGATCGGCCAGCGCCCGCGCCTGTTCCAGCCGCAGCGCCGCGTCCTCGCTCTTGTTGCGGTATTGCAAAATGTCGATGTGCGGCGCCACCGCCGCCACCTGGCTCAGCAAGCTCACGCTGTCCACGGTGTCCGGCGTGACCGCGTACAAGCCCTCAAGCCTGGGCGGCATCGTCTTCGTCCTCATCGCCGCGCGCCCAGAACATGCGGTCGGGCAGGAACTGGCCCATGCCGGGACGGAAACCGTTGATCAGGGATTGATAGGTGTACTCCTGCGCCTCGCGCACCGCCTCCGGCAGCAACAGGCCGGTGGCCAGCATGCCGGCGATCGCCGAGGCCAGCGTGCAGCCGGAGCCGTGATAACTACCGGGCAAGCGCTCCCAGGCGTCGGAGCGCACCAGGCCGCCAGGGCCGTACAGCTGGTTGACCACTTCCTTGGTGTTTTCATGGGTGCCGGTGATCAGCAGATGCGGGCAGCCCAGCGCCAGGATGCGCTGCGCGCATTGCTCCAGCGTCAGGTCCTCGTCCTCGTCGGCATCGTTGCTGGCGATGCGCCGCGCTTCTATGCTATTGGGCGTCAGGATGGACACCTGCGGAATCAGCATGTCGCGCATCGCCGCGATCAAATCCTCGTCGGCCAGCTCATGCCCGCCGCCGCTGGCCAGCACCGGGTCCAACACCACCGGGATATCGGGATAATCGGCGATCAGCTGCGCCACCACCGCCACATTCTCCACGCTGCCCAGCATGCCTATCTTGAACGCGGTGACCGGAATGTCTTCCATCAGAAAACGCGCCTGGTCATTGACCCAATCCGCGTCCAGCACCATAAAGTCATTGATGCCGACGGTATCCTGCACCGTGATCGCGGTAATCACCGACAAAGGATGGCATCCCAGGCTGGCCAGCGTCAGAATGTCGGCCTGAATGCCTGCGCCGCCGGAGGGATCCGAGCCCGCCAGGGTAAGGACCACGGGAGGAGTGGGCTGAATGGTCAAGACTGAAACCTCTTCGTTCTGTATAAGGTCGGAGCGGCCGGCGTCTGGCCGCGCGCCATCGCGGCGCGCGCATTGTCAGTGTCGCGGGCCACTCTTAGAATAACTGTTTTACTCGATCACAAGGTGATGCGATGCGTACTTGGATGTGTCTGATCTGCGGCTTTATCTACGATGAGGAAGCCGGCCGTCCGGAAGATGGTATCCCGCCGGGCACCAAGTGGGAAGACATCCCCCCCAACTGGACTTGCCCCGATTGCGACGCGCGCAAGGACGATTTCGAAATGGTGGAAATCTGAGCCGGCGCCAACGCCCGCCGGGATGCTCCGCCGCGCCGCCGACAAGCGGCCACGAGGCCATACCGCAATGAAAAGTTTCTGGAGTCACACCCTGGCCGCCCTGCTGGCCGCAACCACCCTGGCCGGCTGTGCCCAGGTCAACACCACCCAGGGCGGCGCCGTCGGCGTCAGCCGCGGTCAGACCATGCTGCTGTCCAGCCAGGAAGTGGAGCAGATGTCGGCCAAATCCTATGCCCAGCAGCTGGGCAAGGCGCGCGCCGGCGGCCAGCTCAATACCGACGCGGCGATGACGGCGCGGGTGCGCCGGATATCCCAGCGCCTGATCGCCCAGGCGCCGGTATTCCGTCCCGACGCCGCCAAATGGCGCTGGGAAGTCAATGTGATGCGCAATGACGAACCCAATGCCTATGCGATGGCCGGCGGCAAGATCATGGTCTACTCCGGCCTGATCACCAAGCTCAAGCTGAGCGACGCCGAACTGGCCGCCGTCATCGGCCATGAAATCTCGCACGCGCTGCGCGAACACTCGCGCGAGGGCATGAGCCAGGCTTACGCCCAGCAAGTCGGCCTGTCGCTGGTGGGCGCGGTGGCCGGTCTCAAGCAGAACCAGATGGACATGGCCGCCATGGTCACCGATGTGGCGCTGTCCAAGCCCAATAGCCGCACCATGGAATCCGAGGCCGACATCATGGGCCTGGAACTGATGGCGCGCGCCGGCTACGACCCCAACGCCGCGGTCAATGTGTGGAACAAGATGCAGGCGGCCGGCAATGGCGGCGGCGTGGAATTCCTGTCCACCCATCCATCCGGCCCCACCCGCATCCGCGACCTGCAGCAGCGCATCCCGCAAGTGATGCCGCTGTACCAGGCGGCGAAGAAAGGCTGAGCATGGGCTTGAGCAAAGAGGACGTGGACGCGCTGCTTGCCCAGGCCCGCGCCTTGCCGGGCGCCCAGTTCGACATCAAGTGGGAAACCCGGCGCGTGCTCAGCCTGGAAAGCAAGATGTTCGCGCTGTTCCACGACGACACGGTGATGTACAAGGTGGCCGCCGACGATTTTCTCGTCCTCAGCGGCCTGCCCGGCGTGCGGCCGGCGCCGTATCTGGCGCGGGCGCGCTGGATAGAAGTGTCGTCGCTGGAGGCGCTGAGCCTGGAACAGCTGCACGTCGGCCTCGCCGACGCGCGGCGCCTGGTGCTGGCCAAGCTGCCCAAGGCGCTCAGGCAACGCTACGAGGCGTCGGCGTGAACACCGCCGGCCAGGCCCGGTGCCGCGCGGCGCCGACACCCATGGACAGACCCTCCGCAACGACAAGGACATCGTGAGCTACCTTTACCTGAAAGCCTTCCACATCTTCTTCGTGGTGTCCTGGTTCGCCGGGCTGTTCTACCTGCCGCGCCTCTACGTGAACCTGGCGCTGGCGGAACAGGACGCCGAATACCAGCGCCTGCTGCTGATGGCGCGCAAGCTCTACCGCTTCATGACCCCGCTGGCCGCGCTGGCGCTGGCCACCGGTCTTGGTCTGTGGCTGGGCTTCGGCATCGGCGGCGGCTGGCTGCACGCCAAGCTGACCCTGGTGCTGCTCTTGGTCGGCTACCACGGCTGCTGCGGCAAGCTCTACCGCGACTTCGCCGCCAAAACCAACCGCCGCAGCCATACCTGGTTCCGCGTGTTCAACGAACTGCCGGTGCTGGTATTGCTGGCGGTGGTGATTCTGGTGGTGGTCAAACCGTTCTGAGGAGATGGATCGCATGCGCAAATGGATTGCATTGTGGCTGGGCTGTCTGCCCGCCTGGGCCGCCACCCCGCTGCCGCCCAAGCCGGCGCTGCCGCCGGAAGTGGTGGCCACGCTGCGCCGCGACGGCGCGGAGCTGCTGCGGCTGCCGATGTGCGTGGACGCCAAGGGCGCCTTCTCCGGCCAGCGCGAAGTGGGCGACGCCCTGCTCAGCATCGGCGGCAACGTCGCCGCGGTGCGCGCCCAGGCCAAGCCGCTGCTGAGCGCCAGCGCCAGCTGGAGCGACCAGGATGGCAAGCGCATGATCAGCGCCCAGACCCTGATCGGCGCGCAGCCGGAACTGGTGGGCAGCTGGCCGCAGCGCGCCACGCCTTACGGCCAAGCCAGCGGCGTGGTGTCCCAACACAGCAGCTTATCGCTGTATCTGCAGATTTCGCCGCGCGCGGAAGCCTGCGGCAAACCCAAGGGCGAACAGATCGCCCATTAGAACCGGTTCAATCGCCGCCACGTGTCGGCATTGAACAGGCTCTCAGGAGCAAGAAATGGCAGTGGAAATCGAACGCCGCTTCGTCGTCATCGGCGACGCCTGGCGCGGCCTGGCCCCCGGCGTGCAATACCGCCAGGGTTATCTATCGGTGGAAAAGGAGCGCACCGTGCGCGTGCGCGTGGTCGGCGACCAAGCCTGGCTGACGCTGAAAAGCAATATCAGCAGCGTCAGCCGCCACGAGTTCGAATACCCGGTGCCGCTGGCCGACGCGCAAACCATCATGGGAGCGATGTGCCCGATGGTGGTGGACAAGCTGCGCCACCGCATCGAGCATGGAGGCTTCATCTGGGAAGTCGACGAATTCTTCGGCGAAAACGCCGGCCTGGTCTTGGCAGAAATCGAACTGCCGGATGAAAGCACCCCCTTCGACAAGCCGGAATGGATAGGCGCGGAAGTCACCGAGGACGGCCGCTACACCAACGCCTATCTATCCAAGAACCCTTATAGCCGCTGGTAGTCTTGCCGGCCTGACGCCATAGATTAGCAAGGGTTCGGATCAAGGCTATGCGAATGGGTTGCCATATTGCAGGACGTAATCATGGTAGCCCATTCTGAATAGCCTATGCTCCATCTCTATTCCCGCCGCATCACCCGCGTGCACAGATTTTAATACGCTTTCCGAAAACTCCATGGCCGCGGTTCCATTCGCCGTGATCAGGTTTCTATCCCGCACCGTTTGCGCTGCGATAAAGCCCGCGTGATGGCGATATTCCGGATATTCCGCCCACAAATGCTGGGCATTGCCGGTGTGGCGATAATCATTCAACAAGCCATTCCGCGCCAAAAAATCCACCGCCCCGCAGATTGCCGCCACGACAACCCCTGTTGCCAAGCAAGCGGCAACCCTATCCCTCAACTCAGGGCTCTCCAGGCCCCAGCCGTTGCCGCCGACTAAAACCAACAGCGCGGTATCGCCGGGAATATCCATCAGAGAGTAGTCAACAACCGTTGTAAAACCGCCCATGGATTTGCACGCGCCCCGCTCCAAGGAGGCCGTGGCCACCGACCACTGCTTGCTCATCGCCAGCCGGCTGGCCAGAAAAGCGCTTTCCCACTCGGCGTACTCATCCAATAAGAAAAATACGGCTTTTTTCATGACGCGTTCTCTATCGAAAATGACATGGTCAAAAGCATATATCACTCATAGCCCACCCACGCCAGCCTCGGTTAAAATAGCGGCCAATGGCGGGTCCAGCCCCCGCGCCCAATCCGAACACACCCGCGGCCGCGGCCGCCCGACAAGGAAACGCACATGTCCCGCAATCTGGAACTGTTTGAACGTGGCAAGAAATCCATCCCCGGCGGCGTCAACTCGCCGGTGCGCGCCTTCGGCCAGGTCGGCGGCACGCCGCGCTTCGTCAAGCGCGCCGAAGGCGCCTACTTCTGGGACGCCGACGACAAACAGTATCTGGACTACGTAGGCTCCTGGGGCCCGGCCATCGTCGGCCATGCCCACCCGGACGTGGTGCGCGCGGTGCAGGAAGCGGCCGTTGGCGGCCTGTCCTTCGGCGCGCCCACCGAGGGCGAAGTGCTGATCGCCGAGGAAATCCGCAAGCTGCTGCCCTCGGTCGAGCAAGTGCGCCTGGTCTCCTCCGGCACCGAGGCCACCATGTCGGCGATCCGCCTGGCGCGCGGTTTCACCGGCCGCGACCTCATCGTCAAATTCGAAGGCTGCTACCACGGCCACTCCGACAGCCTGCTGGTCAAGGCCGGCTCCGGCCTGCTCACCTTCGGCAACCCGTCCTCCGGCGGCGTGCCGGCCGACTGCACCAAGCACACCCTGGTGCTGCAGTACAACGACGTCGAACAGCTGGACAAGACCTTCCGCGAAATCGGCGACCAGATCGCCTGCGTGATCCTGGAACCGATCGCCGGCAATATGAACTTGATCCAGCCCTCGGCCGAGTTCGTCCAGGCGCTGCGCAGCCTGACCGAGCAACACGGCGCGGTGCTGATCTACGACGAAGTGATGACCGGCTTCCGCGTGGCGCTGAACTGCGCCCAGGGCCTGCACGGCATCAAGCCGGACCTGACCACGCTGGGCAAGGTGGTGGGCGGCGGCATGCCGCTGGCGGCCTTTGGCGGCCGCGCCGACATCATGGCCTGCATCGCGCCGCTGGGCAACGTCTACCAGGCCGGCACCCTGTCCGGCAATCCGCTGTCGGTGGCCGCCGGCCTCGCCACCCTCAAGCTGATCCAGCAGCCGGGCTTCCACGCAGAGCTGGGCCGCCGCACCGCGCGCCTGGCCCAGGGCCTGGCCGACGCCGCGCGCGCGGCCGGCGTGACCATGAGCAGCGACAGCGTGGGCGGCATGTTCGGCTTCTACTTCAGCGAGCACGCGCCCAAGTCCTACGCCGAAGCCACCCGCTGCGACATCGAACGCTTCAAGCGCTTCTTCCACGCGATGCTGGACGAGGGCGTCTACCTGGCGCCATCCGCCTACGAAGCCGGCTTCGTCTCCAGCGCCCACAGCGACGACCTCATCGAGCAGACCCTGGCCGCCGCCGCCCGCGCGCTGAGCCGCGTCTAAGCCTGAACGCCGCCGCTTCCACGCGGCGGCACCTTCCCGCATGCACATCCCTGTCACCCGCCTGGCCTGGCGGCTGCGCGTCGAAGCCTCCGGCGTCGAACTGCAAGCCTTCGCGCAAACGCGAGGTCCCGACGGCCATGGCCGCGGCCGGCGCCTGCCGCTGGCCAGGCTGCTGGCGGAACAAGAGCAACTGGACTGGCTCAGCGGCCAGGACCGGCTGATCCTGCGCGCGCTAGCCGCCTTGCAGGCCGATATCGCCGCCGACGGCCACGCGGCGCTGGACGCGCTAGCCGCGCTGCCGCTGCTGGTCGGCCACCCGGCGCTGTGCTGGGCCGACGCGCCGGAACAGCCGCTGCGGGTGGAAGCCGGCCAAGTGGCGCTGGAACTGGAGCGCCAGGGCGAACAGATCTCCCTGCGGCTAAGCCCTCCCGGCATCGCCGCCTGCGCCGGCGTGCTGTGGCGCAAGCTGGCGCCGGACCGGCTCGCGGTCTACCGGCTGGACGAGGAAGTGCGCCAGATCGCAGCCCTGCTCGGCCACAGCCTGAGCCTGCCCTGGCACGCCCGCAAGAAAGTGCTGGACGCCATCCGCGACATCGCGCCGGAACTGCCCTTGCACGATGTCAGCGCCAGCTTCGACGACAGCCTGCCCAGCCAGCCGGCCGACGTCACCTTGCGCGCGCTGCTGCGGCTGGACGAGGCCGGCTTGCGGCTGCAGCTGAAAGTGCGCCCGCACCCGGCCAGCGCGCTGTACGCGCCCGGTCGCGGCGCGCCCGGCCTGGTGGTGAGCGTGGACGGCGTCGCGCTGCAGCTCAAGCGCGACCTCGCCGCCGAACGCGCCCGTCAGCGCCAGGTCCACGCCGCCTGCCCGACGCTGGCCGCCGCGCGCCGCGACGGCGACGAATGGGTGGTGGACGGCCAGCAGGCGGCCTTGGACCTGCTGGCCGAACTGCAGACGCTGGACGCGGACATCCTGCAATGCGAATGGCCGTCCGGCCAGCGCCAGCGCATCCGCGCCGGCGTCGGCCTGCCGCAGCTGAAACTGAGCGCCAAGCGCAAGGGCGGCTGGCTGGAAGTGGACGGCGAACTGGGGCTGGACGATGGCAACATCCTGGCGCTACGTCATTTGCTGGAAGCGCTGGCCGGCCAATCCGGCCGCTATCTGCGCCTGTCCGACGGCGATTGGCTGGCGCTGTCCGACTCCCTCGCCGCCCGCCTGCGCCAACTGACGCTGCTGGCCGACCACGCCGCGCCCGGCGGCCTGCGCCTGAGCCCGCTGGCCGCGCCGCGGCTGGGCGAACTGGCGGCCGAGGCCGGCGCCTTCGACGGCGACGCCGGCTGGAATGAACAATGGCGGCGGCTGCAATCGCTGCAAAGCTTCGAACCCGTGGTGCCGGACACCCTGCGCGCCACGCTGCGGCCTTACCAGCAGCAAGGCTACAACTGGCTGGCGCGGCTGGCCCACTGGGGCGCCGGCGCCTGCCTGGCCGACGATATGGGCCTGGGCAAAACCGTGCAGACGCTGGCGCTCTTGCTCAGCCGCGCCGCGCTCGGCCCGCAGCTGGTGGTGGCGCCCACCTCGGTGGCGCTGAACTGGCTGGCCGAGGCCGCCCGCTTCGCGCCCAGTCTGCGGCTGCGGCCCTACCAGCAACAACGCCGGCTGGACAGCGCCGGCCCCGGCGATCTGGTGGTGGCCAGCTACGGCCTGCTGCAACGCGACGCCGACGCCTTCGCCGAGGTGCGCTGGGCCAGCGTGGTGCTGGACGAAGCGCAGGCGATCAAGAACGCCGCCAGCCAGCGCGCCCAGGCCGCCCACGCGCTCTACGCCGATTTCCGCCTGGCCGCCAGCGGCACCCCGGTGGAAAACCATCTGGGCGAATTGTGGAGCCTGTTCCGCTTCGTCGCGCCCGGCCTGCTGGGCAACGAAGACAAATTCCAGCAGCGCTTCGCCCAGCCCATCGCCGACGGCGACGAGGACGCCCGCGACGCGCTGAAAGCGCTGATCCGCCCCTATCTGCTGCGCCGCACAAAGCAACAGGTGCTGACCGAACTGCCGCCGCGCACCGACATCACCCGCGCCATCCCGCTGAGCGAGGCGGAAATGGAAGTCTACGAGGCGATGCGCCAGCAGGCGCTGGACAAGCTGGGCCAGCCGGGCGAGGCCGAGGGCGGCGCGATGCAAGTGCTGGCCGAACTGACCCGGCTGCGCCGCTTCTGCTGCCACCCGACGCTGACCCAGCCGGACAGCGCATTGCCCTCCGCCAAGCAGACGCTGTTCCGCGAACTGATGCTGGAACTGCTGGACAACGGCCACAAGGCGCTGGTGTTCAGCCAGTTCGTCGACCACCTCGCCATCGTCCGCCGCTGGCTGGACCAGCAAGGCATACGCTACCAGTATCTGGACGGCGCGGTGCCCGGCGCGCAACGCAAGGCGCGCATGGACGCCTTCCAGGCCGGCGACGGCGAGGTGTTCCTGATCAGCCTGAAAGCCGGCGGCACCGGCCTCAATCTGACCGCCGCCGACTACGTGATCCACCTCGACCCGTGGTGGAACCCGGCGGTGGAAGACCAGGCCAGCGACCGCGCCTACCGCATGGGCCAGCAGCGGCCGGTGACGGTATACCGGCTGGTGGCCCAACACACCATAGAAGAAAAGATCGTGGCGCTGCACGCCAGCAAGCGCGAGCTGGCCGACAGCCTGCTGGACGGCGGCGATCTCAGCGCGCGGCTGGACGGCGCGGCGCTGTTGGCACTATTGCGCCAAGGCTGAGCATTGCCCTTTCGTCATAAAATGGGCAAGCTGGCGTCATTTCCCTGATTCCGGATTATCCATGCTCAAAGTCCTCCTGCTGTCCAGCCTGCTGCTGTCCGCGCTGCCCGCCTGGGCCGGCCTGTCCCAGACCGACACCGCCTCCGAGAAAATCTCCGTCGGCACCCTGTCCATCGTCGCCGCGCCGGCGATCAGCGTGGCCGGCAGCGCCCAGGGCAAGGGCGAGTCGCTGCTGGCCCCGGTGCTGGCGGTCACCGGCAGTGCCTATGTGATCACCGGCCTGGCCCAGGGCGCCGGCGACACCGTCAAGATGTCGCTGGACGCGGTGCAAGGCGGCGCCAAGCTGGTGGTGGAATTGTCCGGCAAGGCGCTGAAAGCCACCGGCGCCGCGGTCGGCGCCTCGGTGCAAGTCACCGCGGTGGCCAGCGGCACCATGCTGGTCACCTCCGGCAAAGTGCTGGCCTTCATCCCCAACAAGCTGGGCGAGGCCCTGCTGGAGCATAACCGTGTCCCGTCCTGACGCTCTGCCCGCCCGCCTCGCCGGCCTTGGCCTGGCGCTCTGCCTGCTGCTGCCGCAAGCCGCCCAGGCCGGCCGCAGCTGCGAGGAACAAACCATCACCCCGGCCACCTTCGGCAAGGCGATGGCCGCCGCCGAACAACTGCGGCAAAAGCTGGACGCCAGCGGCGGCGACGTCGCGGTGATAGGCCGCGTCGGCCAGGACCTGTCGCGCTTCAAGCTGCGCTACACCCATGTCGGCATCGCCTACCGCCAGCTGGAAGGCCGCTGGCGCGTCGCCCACCTGCTCAACGACTGCGGCAGCGCCAGCTCCGACCTGTGGTACGAGGGCCTGGGCAATTTCTTCCTCGACGATATGTATTCCTTCGAGTCGGTGGCGCTGCTGCCGCCGCCGGCGCTGGCCGCGCGCCTGCGCGAACGGCTGCAGGCGCCGCCGCGGCTGCGCGAACTGCACACCCCGCAATACAGCCTGCTGGCCTACCCCTTCGCCACCCGCTACGAAAACTCCAACACCTGGGTGCTGGAAACGCTGGCGGCCTCGGCCAGTCGGGAAGCGCGCATCGCCAACCGCGAACAGGCGCAGATGTGGCTGAAGCTCAACGGCTACGCGCCGTCGGAACTCAAGCTGGGGCCGCTGACGCGGCTGGGCGGCCGCATGTTCAAGGCCAATGTCGCCTTCGACGACCACCCCAACGAGATGCGCTACGCCGACCGCATCCAGACCGTGACCGTGGATTCGGTGATGAACTTCCTGCAAGCCCGCAAAGAGGGCTGGCAAGTGCTGGAAATCCCCGCGCCCTGACTGGATCGCAGAAGCTGTTCCATGCCTGCTGCGCTTCAGCGAGACCTTGAACAGGTTCTCAGAGCCTGTTCAAAGTCTCGCGAGCAAGGGCGAGACAAGGCGAAAACGAGCGAAAAAGCGGAATGTACAAGTGGTACATGAGCATTTTGAGCTTGTACTCACCGTGCAAGGCTTCACGAAGCGCAGCAGACTTTGAACAGGTTCTCAGCGCGCGCCGCACGCCGCCGGCACCGCCGCCGCAACGGCGGCCGGCTGGCGCGCCGCCAGCCACGCGCCCAGGCTGACGCACGCCAGGCCGGCGGCCAGATAGCCGGTCAGCGCCTCGTGCAGCAAGGGCACCGCCAGCAAGCCGGCCAAGACCGGAATCAGGGCGAACAACATCCCCACCCGCACCGCGCCCAACACCGCGATCGCGCGCAGATACAGCACCATCGCCACGATGGCCGCCGCGCCGCCCTGATAGGCGGCCTGGAACAGCAGCGTCGGCCAGGACGCCGCCGCCAGATGCTTGGGCAGCCACAGCAGATAGATCGGCAGATAAATCAGCGCCGCCATGATGGTGATCGCCCGCGTCAGCGGCCAGGCCGGATAGGCCCAGCGCCGCGCCAGCACGCCGAAAGCCGCCCAGCTCACCGAAGCCAGCAATAGCAGCAGATCGCCCTTCCAGCTATCGCCGCCGGCGCCGCTGAACAGGGGCAGCGCGCTCAAGGCCAGTCCGGCGCCTATCAAGGCGTAACCGGGCAGTTTGTGGCGCTGCAAGCGCTCCCCGGCCAACAGCCAGGCGAACAAGGCCACCAGAAAGGGCTGCATGCCCGGCAATAGCAGGCCGCCATGCGCCGCCGGCGCGTATTTGAAGCCGCTGTAGGCGAACAGGCTGACGCCCAGGCCGCCCAGCAGGGTCAGCAGCCACAGCCGGGCATCGCGCAAGGCGCCGCGCGGCAGGCCGCCGCACAGCAGCAGGATCAGCGCGGCGACGCCGACGCGCAGCGCCAGCATGTCGGTGCCGGCCAGCGCGCTCTTGGCGGCGAGGCGCGACACCAGGTTGAAGCCGGTCCAGATGGCGACGGCGCCGAAGGCGGCCAGATAGCCCTGGCGCAGGGAAAGGGTGGACATGTTCACGCTCCGGGAATGGGAATGCTTGCATGCTAGCCCGCGCGCGTCATTCCAAAAAATGAATTATTATGATTCAGATAATCTCTTGGAGAGAACGATGGAATTGGACGAACTGCGCATATTCCAGGCCGTGCTGCAGGAAGACGGCGTGACGCGCGCCGCCGCCCGGCTGCACCGGGTGCAATCCAATGTCACTACCCGGCTGCGGCAGCTGGAAGACAAACTGGGCGTGCCGCTGTTCCTGCGCGAAGGCAAGAAGCTGATCCCCACCGAGGCCGGCCGCCGGCTGGGCGACTACGCCGAGCGGCTGCTGAGCCTGGCCGAGGAAGCGCGCCAGGCGGTGGCCAGCGCGGAGCCGGCCGGCAGCTTGCGACTGGGCGCGATGGAAAGCACCGCCGCCTCGCGGCTGGCGCCGGTGCTGGCCGGCTACCACCGCCGCTACCCGGCGGTGCAGCTGGAGCTGCAAGCCGGCGTGTCCAACGACTTGCGGCGCGCGGTGCTGGAAGGCCGGCTGGACGCGGCGCTGATCAGCGGCCCGGCCGGCGACGAACGCCTGGACGAGGCGCTGGTGTTCGAGGAAACCATCGTGCTGGTGGCCGCCGCCGGCCAGCGCGAGCTGTCGCTGCGCCTATTGGGCGAGACCACGCTGCTGACCTTCGGCCACGGCTGCGCCTACCGCCAGCGGCTGGAAGCCTGGATGCAGCGCCAGGGCGTGCAGCCGCGCCGCCTGGTGGAGCTGGGTTCCTACCACGCCATGCTCAGCTGCGTCGCCAGCGGCATGGGGCTGGCGCTGCTGCCGCAAAGCCTGCTCGACAGCATGCCGCTGATGGCGGCCCAGGTGTCCACCCATCCGCTACCGGCGGACCTGGGCCAAGCCCAGACCACGCTGATCCGCCGCCGCGGACTGCGCCAGCCGGCGCTGGACGCCCTGCAACGGCTGTTGTTGGGCGAGGAAAACTAGAACGGCACGCTGCGCGGCGACGGGCCTGTGCCGCCGCCGCGCCTGGCCTCAGCCGCTGTTGCGCAAGCCGGCCGAAGTGCCGTTGATGGTCAGATGGATAGCGTACAAGGCCTCGGCGTCGTCCGGCTGACGGCGCAGCCGGCTCAGCAACTCGGCCTGCAACAGGCCCAGCGCGTCCAGATACGGCAGCCGCGTTTCCAGGCTGCGGTGCAGCGTCGGGTTCTTCTCCAACAGCGCGCTCTGGCCGGTGATGGCGTAGAAAGCGTCCAGCGTCGCCTGCCACTCGGCCTGGATGCGGCCGAACAGCGCCTCGGCCAGCGCGCGGTCCTCCACCAGGCCGGCGAAGCGGCGGGCGATGCCCAGATCCGCCTTGGCCAGCACCTGTTCCATATTGGACAACACCACCTGGAAGAACGGCGAGCTGCGATACAGGCTTTGCAGGCGCGCGCGGCCGGCTTCGCCGTGGCGCTCGATGAAGGCGCGCACCGCCGAGCCGACGCCGAACCAGCCGGGCAGCATCACCCGTGATTGCGACCAGGAGAACACCCAGGGAATGGCGCGTAAATCCTTGATCGAGGCCAGGCTCTTGCGCGAGGCCGGCCGGCTGCCGATATTGAGCTTGGCGATGGCGTTGATCGGCGTCGCCTCCAGGAAGTACTGCATGAAGCCCGGCGCTTCCACCAGTTCGCGATAGGCGCGGAAGGCGGCGTCCGACAACTCGTCGAACACGGTCTCGTCGGTCTCGCAGCTGGCGCAGCCACTGAGGCTGGCCTCCAGCGTCGCCGCCACCAGGGCCTCCAGGTTGCGGCCGCCGATGGCCGGGTCCGAATACTTGGACGCGATCACCTCGCCCTGCTCGGTGATGCGGATGCGGCCGGCCACGCTGCCGGCCGGCTGCGCCATGATGGCCTCGAACGACGGACCGCCGCCGCGACCCACCGAGCCGCCGCGGCCGTGGAACAGCCGCAGCTTGACCCGGCCGTCGGCGAAACAGCGCACCAGCCGCTTTTCCGCCTGGTAAAGCTGCCATTGGCTGGTCAGATAACCGCCGTCCTTATTGCTGTCGGAATAGCCCAGCATCACTTCCTGCATGCGACCGCGGCTATCCAGCAACTGCTGGTACCACGGCAGCGCGAACAGCGCCGTCATCACCTGGGCGCTGCGCTCCAGATCGGAAATGGTTTCGAACAACGGCACCAGATTGACGCTGGCGCGCGGCTGTCCGTCCACCAGCCGGATCATGCCGGCCTCCTTCAGCAGCAGCGCCAGCGCCAGGATGTCGCTGACCTGGGCGCAATTGGAGATGATGCTCTGGCCGATGGCGTCGGCGCCGAACTGACGCTGGATCAAGGCCGCCTCGCGGAAGATCGCCAGCTCCTTCTCGGTTTCGGCGCTGTAGTCCAGATAGGGCGAATACAGCAGCCGCGGCGTGGCCAGCTCGCGCAGCAGCACCCGGCTGCGCGCCGCCTCGTCCAGCGCCGCGAACTCCTCCAGCCCGGCGCGGGCGAACAGCTCGCCCACCACCGCCTCGTGGCTGCCGGCGAACTGGCGCAGGTCCAGCGGCATCAGGAAGAAGCCGAACACATCCACCGCGCGGATCAATTCCGCCAGCCGGCCGTCGGCCAGCGTCGCGCTGCCGTGCTCGCGCAGCGAGGCGTCCAGCACCGCGAGATCGGCCTGGAATTCAGCCTGGTCGGCATAGGGCCGGCCCGCCGGCCAGCGCCCGCTCAGGCTCACGCCCAGTTGCAGGCCGGTGGCCAGCACCCGCGCCTCCATCGCCGCCAGCGCGCGCCGGTACGGCTCCTCGCGGCGGCTCTCCTCCTGGTCCGGCGTCAGCGCCGCCAACTTGGCCAGCGCCGGGCTGACGCCGACCAGGCGCTGCGACAGCGACAGCTCGCGGTACAGCGCCGCCAGCTCGTACAGATAATGCTCGAACGCCACTTGCGCCTGGCGCGTCACCGCGTGGCGCAACACCACGGCGTCGACATTGGGGTTGCCGTCGCGGTCGCCGCCTATCCAGCTGCCGACGCGGATGAAGGACGGCAGCGGCGTCGTCTGGCCCCAGGTGGCCTCGATCTGCCGGTCCAGACGTTGGTACAGCGCCGGCAAGGCCTGGAAGAAGGTCAGCGGATGATAGGCGACGCCGTTTTCGATCTCGTCCTTGACCGCCAGCTTGAAGTGGCGGATTTCCGAGGTCTGCCACAGCGCGACGATCACGCGCTTGAGCTTGGCCTCCAGTTCCTCCTCCTCTTCCGGCGTCAGATCCGCCGCCGCCAGCTTGCCCAGGAAACGGCGCACCGCGCGGTGGCCGTCCAGCACGCTCTGGCGCTGCACCTCGGTGGGGTGGGCGGTGAGGATGGCGCCGACATAGGCGTCGCGCAGGGTGTCGGCCAGCATGGCGATGCTGACGCCGTCCGCCTTCAGCTTGCCCAGCGCGCGCGACAGGCTGCCCTGCTGCGGCGCGGAGCCGGCCTGGCGGTGGGCGCGGCGGCGGCGCACATGGTGCAGATCCTCGGCGATATTGAACAGCTGGGCGTACAGGCCGCAGGCGCGCACCAGCGCCATCGCCGCCGCCGGGCTCAACTCAGCCGCCAAGGGCTGGCTGCGTTCCTCGGCGCTGCGGCCGGCGATGGCGCGCACCTCGGCGTAGACCTCGGGGCCGGCCTGTTCGCTCAACACCTCGGCCAGCGCGCGGTCCAGGCGCGCCAGATCGGCGCGCAGCGGCAAGTCCTTGTCTAAATCGCTCATTCGGTATCCCTTGATGATGACGAGCGGCCGTGGCCGCTCCTAGTTTTGAATCGGCTCAAGTCAGCGCGGTCGCTGGCTTCAGACGATTCGTTTCGCATGCAAAACATCATAAGCAGGCTTGCCGCTGTAGTGGCAACACTACTGTCATTTAACCAGTTAGATATTGACCTGACTGCGCATTGCGCAACATCAAGCTTTACGCCGCCGCCTGGACGATACGGCGGCGCTGCGCGCCGGGCCGGCATGCTAGAATGCCCGCCATCCAAGCACATAGCCCGATCGGAAACCGGTTTTCATGGACAAAATCGTCATCGCCAGCCGCGAAAGCCGGCTGGCCATGTGGCAGGCCGAACACATCCAGGCCCGGCTGCAAGCGCTCTATCCCCACCTCAGCGTGGACATCCTGGGCATGACCACCCAGGGCGACCAGATCCTGGACAAAACCCTGTCCAAGATCGGCGGCAAAGGCCTGTTCGTCAAAGAGCTGGAAGTGGCGCTGGCCGAAGGCCGCGCCGATCTGGCGGTGCATTCGATCAAGGACGTGCCGATGGTGCTGCCGGAAGGCTTCGCGCTGGCGGCGATCTGCGAACGCGAAGACCCGCGCGACGCGCTGGTGTCCGCCCGCTACGCCGACCTGTCGGAACTGCCGGACGGCGCGGTGGTGGGCACCTCCAGCCTGCGCCGCGAATCGCAGATCCGCGCCCGCTATCCGCGGCTGGTGGTCAAGCCGCTGCGCGGCAATGTGCAAACCCGGCTGCGCAAGCTGGACGACGGCGAATACGACGCCATCATCCTGGCCGCCGCCGGCCTCAAGCGCCTGGGCCTCGCCGATCGCATCCGCAAGGAACTGCCGCCGTCGGAAAGCCTGCCGGCCGCCGGTCAGGGCGCGCTGGGCATCGAGATCCGCGCCGACCGCGCCGACCTGATGCAGCTGCTCGCGCCGCTGAACCACGCCGCCACCCACGCCTGTGTCAGCGCCGAGCGCGCGCTGGCGCGCGAACTGGGCGGCAGCTGCCAAGTGCCGCTGGGCGCCTTCGCCACCCTGAACGAGGGCACGCTGGCGCTGGGCGGCTTCGTCGCCAGCCCGGACGGCTCGGTGATGCTGACCGCCAGCGCCAGCGCTCCGGCCGACTACGCCGACGCGCTGGGCCGCGCCGTGGCCAAGAAGCTGCTGGACGACGGCGCCGGCCCGCTGATCGAAGCGGTGCTGGCCGACCCGCGCTGAGACCGCGATGCCGCGCGTCCTGGTCGCCCGCCCGCTGGCGCAAAGCGCCGAGTTGCTGCGCCTGCTCGCCGCCGCCGGCTTCGACGCCGGCCATCTGCCGCTGATGGAGATCGAAACGCGGCCGGACGCGCTGGCGGCGCTGCCGCAACAGGCGGCGGCGGCGGATTGCCTGGTCTTCGTCAGCCCCAGCGCCATAGACCAGGCCTGGCCGGCGCTGCAAGCGCTGGACCTCGCCGCCAAGCGGCTGATCTGCGTCGGCCGCGCCAGCGCCACCAAACTGGCCGCGCTCAGCGGCCGGACGGTGCTGCACCCCGCCGAGGGCAGCGACAGCGAAGCGCTGCTGGCGCTGCCGGAACTGGCCGATATGCGTGGCCAGCGCGTGCTGATCGTGCGCGGCGTCGGCGGCAGACCGCTGCTGGCCCAACAACTGACCGCGCGCGGCGCGGCGGTGGACTTCGCCGAGATCTACCTCAGGCGCGACGGCGCGCCGGATTGGCCGGCTTTCGACCGCGCGCCGCCGGACGCCATCATCGTCACATCCGGCGAAATCGTAGAGCAATTGTTCCGTCTCGCTGGCTCCAGTCGAATCAGGACGTTACAATGCCTGCTATATTGCGTGCCGCATGCGCGCGTGGCCGACCGCCTCGCCGCGCAAGGCGCGACACGCATCATGACAACCCGGGCCGAAGACAGCGCGCTGGTCGCCGGCCTTAAAGAATGGTTCTGTCGTCACCCATGAGCGAATCCCAGATCACCGAAACCGCCAAACCCGAGTCCAAGAAGTCGCTGAGTCCGGCCTTGTTGATCGCCATTGCCGCGCTGGGCGTGTCCGGCTGGCAGTACTACAGCTCGCAGCAAGAGCTGACCGCCGCCCGCCAGGAACTGGCGCGCCGGCTGGCCGAAGGCAGCGGGTCCGCCAAGGAACTGCGCGCGATGACCGAACAGGCCATCAGCGCCAACCGCGCCACCGAAGGCCGCCTGGCGCTGATGGAAGCCCGCGTCAACGAATCCGCCGGCCAGTACGCGACGCTGAACGGCATGTACCAGGAACTGACCAAGAACCGCACCGACTGGCTGCTGTCCGAGGTCGAGCACACCCTGGCCATCGCCAGCCAGCAACTGCAATTGGCCGGCAATGTGCCGGCCGCCGTGTCCGCGCTGGAAATGGTGGACGCGCGCCTGGCCAAATTCGACCGCCCGCAGCTGATCGCGGTGAAAAAATCGGTGGCCACCGATCTGGAAAAACTCAAGGCCCTGCCCTATCTGGACAGCGTGGGCCTCACCGTCAAGCTGGACCGGCTGATGCTGTCCGCCGACAGCCTGCCGCTGGCGGTGGACGCTCACCGCCTGGCCGACCAGAAAACGCAGACCAAGGCCGCCACGCCGGCCAGCGCGCCGCTGTGGGAACGGCTGCTGGCCGATGTCAGCAAGAGCCTGGGCGAACTGATCCACATCCGCCGCATGGACAAGCCGGAAGCGCTGCTGCTGTCGCCGGAGCAAGCCTTCTTCCTGCGTGAAAACCTGAAGATGCGCCTGCTGGACGCGCGCCTGGCGCTGATCCAGCGCGACGGCAAGACCTTCAGCGCCGACATCGTCGCCGCGCGCAGCTATGTGCAGCGCTACTTCGACCGCGACGCGCCGCCGGTCACCCAATGGCTGGGCACGCTGGGCGAGCTGGAAAGCGCGCCGCTGGACGTGACCCTGCCGGACATGAACGCCAGCCTGAAGGCCGTGCGCGACGCCCAAGGCGCGGCAGGAGAATAAACCGTGAAATTCGCCTTGTGGATTACCGGGCTGTTTGCCCTCGCGGTGCTGGTCGGCCTGGCCGCCACCGTCAACACCGGCTACGCCATCCTGTTCCTGCCGCCGTACCGGATGGAAGTGTCGTTCAATCTGCTGATCGTGTCGGTGATCGTGCTGATCTTCGTGGTGCACCTGGTGCTGCGCATGGTGGCGGTGGCCGCCAACCTGCCCGAGGAAGTGCGCCGCTTCCAGCGCCAGAAAAAGCTCAAGGCCGCACGCCATGCGCTGCGCGAAGCCGGCATCTCCTACTTCGAGGGCCGCTTCCAGAAAGCCGAGCGCGAAGCCAGCAAATCGCTGGACAATGAATACTCGCTGGAAAACAAGGCGCTGGCGCTCTTGATCGCCGCCCGCTCCGCCGGCGCCGCCGGCGACCTGGAAAAGCGCGACGGCTACCTGGCGCAGCTGGAAGCGATGCCGCCGCGGCTGCAACTGGCGCGCCACATGCTGGACGCCGAGCTGAAACTGGAAGCCAAGGACCCGCTGGGCGCGCTGGCCGCCATCGAACGCGTGCGCGCGCTGTCGCCCAATCTGACCAACGCGCTGCGGCTGGAACTGAAAGTGCGCCTGCTGCAGAAACAGCCGGAAGCAGTGCTGGCGCTGACCGAAAAACTGCTCAAGGCCGACGCGCTGGAGCCGGAACAGGCGCGCCGCTACCGTCTGGCCGCCTACCAGCAACAACTGGTCACCCTGCTGGGCGGCCAGGAAATCCGCGACTGGCTGCGCCGTATCCCGGAAGCCGAGCGCAGCAACCCGCAGCTGGTGGACCAAGTGGTGGCGCGGCTGATCGTGCTGCAAGACTACGACTACGCCGCCACCCTGCTGGCCGGCGCGCTGGCCAACGACGACCACGACACCCCGGAACTGTCGCGCGAGCTGGGCAAGCTGGCCGAGCACCTGAGCGAGGACAAGCGCCTGGAACTGCTGAAAACCGCGGAAAACTGGCTGAAGAAACGCCCGCGCGACCACTGGCTGCTGATGGCGCTGGGCCGGCTGGCGCTATGCCAGCAACTGTGGGGCAAGGCGCAAAGCTATCTGGAAGCCAGCGCCTCGATCTCGCCGACGCTGTGCGCCCACGCCGAGCTGGCGCGGCTGTTCGAAGCCACCGGCAAGGAAGAGCAAGCGGCCCAGCATTACAACAAGAGCCTGGAACTGGCGCTGAAACAGGGCTGCTGATTCCGCTCCGCTCACCAAAAAAGGACATGCTCGCGCATGTCCTTTTTCATTTCCGTTGTTATTACCGGCTCAACTCGACAGCAGCAACACGCCCCAGGCCAAGGCCAGATAACGCGCCGCCTTGCCCAGCGTCAGCCACAGAATGCTGGACCACCACGGCAGACGCAGCCAGCCGGCGGCCAAGGGAATGGCGTCGCCTATCACCGGCAGCCAGGACAAGACCAGCACCGCCGGGCCGAAACGCTGAAACCAGCCGGCCAGCCGCGGCGGCAACTCCTTGCGCGGCGCCAGCCGCCCCAGCCACAAGCTGGTGATGCTGCCGGCGGTATTGGCCACCGTGGCCACCAGCAAGGCCGGCCACAACCACTCCGGCCATTTGTACAGAAAGGCGGACAGCGCCAGTTCGGAATTGCCCGGCAGGATGGTGGCCGAGGTGAAGGCCGACACCGCCAGCCCGCCCAAGCCCAGCCAGACCAGATGGCTCACTCGCCAAAGCCTATGGTTTCACCGCAGGCGGCGGCAATGGCGGCGCTGAGCGTGGCGAAGAATTCGGCGCCGTCGCGCGCGGCGATCCACTGGCCGTTCTGGAAGGCGAAATGGTAGCCGCCGCTCTTGGCCGCGATCCACAACTCCTGATTGGCGGTATGACGGTTGATGATGATCTTGGCGCCGTCGCTGAACTCGAGGTCCAGTACATTGCCCGAAATCAGGTAGTCCACATCGAGATCGTTATCGTCGATCGCGGTTTCGATGCACGCGAAAATGGCGTCGGTCTGTTGCAGGAATTCGGATTCGTTCATTGCGCTATTCCTAAATTTAGGGGTGGGCTCGACGCGCCGGAGTCACACGATGCGTGCCGGCTTTGCTAGTATCGAGATTTTGCCACATTGGAATCCATCCGTATGCGCACCCTGCTGGCTTGTGCAAGCCTGACCCTGCTCCTGACCGCCTGCGGCTTCAAAGGCCCGCTCTATCTGCCCAAGCCCGCCGCCGCGCCGGCGGCCAAACCCGCGGTCCAAGCGCCGGTCAAATCGGACGCGTCGGCGCCGGCCGCCGGCAAGCAGGCCGCCTCCGCCGCTCGCTAAGCGCCGGCGATAAGCTATTGAACCCGCCCCAAGCGGCTCTGGCCGGCCTTGCAAGCAAGGCTGGCACAGAAAATGCTTTAAGCATAACCTTATTCCCGCGCGGTTTTCTGCGCGGCGTTTGAATCCTTTACACTCGTTTGGAGTCACAGCGGCTGAACCGGCGAATACCGCGCCGGCCGCACCTATAGCAGACAAGGAGTTACCGATGCCCCACTTCGCCCGCCACCTGGAACACCACACCATCATCAATCCCTTCCCCGGCATCGCCAAACTGGAAGCGGCATTGGGGCATCGCATCGGCGCGCGCATCGGCTCCAACGAAAGCATGGCCAAACCGGCCTCGCCGCTGGCGGCGCAGTTTGGCGAAGCGATGGCCGAACTGGCCAGGCTCTATCCCGACCCCTACGCCCACGGCCTGCGCCAGCGCGCGGCGGCCCACAATGGCGTGGACGCCGGCCAAGTGCTGTTCGACACCGGCGCCGACAGCCTGATCCTGCTGGCGCTGCGCCTGTCCTGTAATGTCGGCGACGCCGTGGTCTGCACCGCCGGCACCTACCCCACCTTCCGCTACTTCGCCGAAGGCGTGGGCGCGCGCATCCTGGAAGTGCCCTATCAGCAGCAGGGCGACCGGCTACAAACCGATCTGCCGCGCCTGGCCGAAGTGGCGCGCGCCGAACGCGCCGCCGTGCTCTACCTGGCCAATCCGGACAATCCCACCGGTCATTACTGGGGCGCGGACGAGCTGCTGTCGCTGCGCGAAATGCTGCCCTCCACCACCCTGCTGATCCTGGACGAGGCCTATGTCGATTTCTGCGTGGACGCGCAAGACGCGCCGCCGCGCGGCGCGCTGCCCAACACCCTGAGGCTGCGCACGCTGTCCAAGGCCTATGCGCTGGCCGGCCTGCGCGTGGGCTACGCCATCGCGCCGCCGGACATCGTCGCCAAGGCGGACCAGATCCGCCCGCAATTCGCGCTGTCCAGCTTCGCCCAGCTGGCGGCGCAGACGGTGATGGACGATCCGGACTACTCGCGGCAGTTGATCGCCGCCACCATCCACCTGCGCGACAAGCTGGCCGACGCGCTGCGCGCGCGCGACCTGGTGGTGATGCCCTCGCACACCAACTTCGTCTGCATCGCCTACCGCGACGCCGCCAGCAGCGAGGCCATCCACCGGCAACTGCTGTCCGACGGCATCGCCGTGCACCGGCCGCCGCACCCGGCGGTGCGCCACCTGCTGCGCGTCACCGCCCAGCCGCAGGCCTTGTCGGCCAAGGTGATGGCGGCGCTGGCGGAAGGCTAGCCGCCGGTTTTCAACGCCGCGCGCCCTTGCTCGACACCCAGCTCCCCGGCTCCGGCGCGCCCACCAAGGCCTGGCGCGCCAGCGCCATATTGCTGAACCCCGCCTGCCGGTAGCACAGCCGCGCGCAGGTATCGCGGTTGCGCCACGCGCCGGACGCCC
>NZ_JAYSGF010000003.1:0-69807 GCF_041912965.1 Chromobacterium sp.
CGGCCTGTCACGCCGGGGGTCGCGGGTTCGAGTCCCGTCCACTCCGCCAAGCATTGCAAAAAAGCAGCCTTTCGGCTGCTTTTTTGCATTATCGACTCAAGATTTTAATTCAACATACATACAACACTGCGTTTAGGACAAATAACTACTGTTTGAGACGATATCAGCTTGCAAAGCGCAAAGCCTAAAGTGATACTGCGGTTGACTTTCTGATATCTTTATAAAGAGATTCAACTATGCGCAACTTAATCCTGGTGGCTGGCTGTTGCGCCAGCACACTGGCCCTGGCAGGCGCGCCTGCCGACAAGGCCATCTGGGAGTACACGGTCAAGGACGGCGACAATCTGTGGGCGCTGGCGGCCGAGCACCTATCGTCCCCCGCTTACGTGCCCAAGCTGCAAGTCCGCAACCGCATCGCCAATCCCTACCGACTGGTGCCAGGCAGCATTCTGCGCGTGCCCTATCCCTGGATCAAACAAACGCCGTCCGACGCCACGCTGGAGGAAGTGTCCGGCGACGCCCGCGCCGTCAATGGCGCCGGCAAGCCGCTAAATCTGGCCGTGGGTCAAAAGTACCCCAAGGGCACCCATTTCAAGACCGGCAATGACGCCATGATCAAGCTGCGCTTCGTCGATGGTTCCTCACTGCTGATCAACGCCAACTCCGATCTGACGCTGCAAACCCAGGTCTATTATCCCAGCACCGGCGCGATCAAGTCCCAGATCAAACTGGACAACGGCAGCACCGGCAACTCGGTGATACCCAATATCCTGATGCCCAGCCGCTACGAAATCCGCACCCCATCGGCGGTCACCACCGTGCGCGGCACCGAGTTCCGCGTCAACGCATCCGAACAGGAAGACACCTCGGCCGAAGTACTCAAGGGCGTGGTGGAAGTCAAAGGCAAGCACAGCAAGGTCGATGTGCCCGCCGGCTTCGGCACCCTGTCCAGCCTCAAGGACGGGCCGAGCGCGCCGGAGGAATTGCCGCCGCCACCGGATCTGTCCTCCCTGGCGGACCTAAACCAATTCAACCCGCCGCCGCTGGAATGGGCCAGCAATGAACACGCCGCCTCCTATCGCGTCACCCTCAACGGCAAGAAGCGCCTGGCCGAGCGCCAGCTGCAAGCGCCGCGCTACTATCCCAGCCTGCCGGGCAACGGCGATTATGTGCTGCAAGTTCGCGCCAAGAGCCGTTCCGGACTGGAAGGCTATGACAGCAGCCGCAGCTTCAAGCTGCAAGCCTATCCGCTGCCGCCGCTTCTGTTCACCCAGGCCGGCGGCGCGCAATTGCGCGGCCAGACCTTGCCGTTGCGGGTCAACGCCACGCCGGAGCAACCGCTGCGCCTGCAGCTCGCGCGCCAGCCGGACTTCGCCCAGCCGCTGCTGGAACAGACCCTGACCGAAGCCGAGTTCAAGACCAATCTGCCGGAGCCCGGCACTTGGTATTGGCGACTGGCGCGGCTGGATGCGCAAGGCCGCCCCGGCCCCTACTCCACCCCTCAGAAAGTCGAAACCAAGGGCTGGCTCAGCCGCTTGCAGCAGTCCACCCCGGTACTGGCTGGCCGCCCTTATCCCATCACCCGCGCGCGCTACACGCTGACCCTGACCCCGATGCCGACGCAGGACGCAAAACGCCAGCCCTTCAGCCTCAGCAGCGAGCAGCCGCAATGGGAACTGAAAGCGCTGCAAGCCTTGCCGGCCGGTCAATACCGGGCCGAGGTCAAGGTCGAGGGAGAGCACGGCTACCTGGCGAAGGAAGAGCAAGAAATGCTCACTCTTCCCTAAAAACTTCCCTAGAATGGCAGCATGCTAACTTTTTATCGCGACAAGATTCTGCGCTTGTTGCCGTTTCTGCTGGCCCTGCTGGCAGCCCTGCTAACCCTGTCCGGCCTGCTGCTGCGGCTGGATTTCTGGCTGTATGACGGGCTGATCCGGCTCAAGACCAACCACGAGCAAAACAGCGACATCGTCGTCGTCGCGGTCGACGAGCGCAGCCTGTCCGAACTCGGCCGCTGGCCCTGGCCGCGCGAATACCATGCCCAACTGGTGGACAAGCTGTCCCAGGCCCGCGCGGTGGGCCTGGACATCGTGCTGGCCGAAGCCTCGCACAACACGCCGGAATCGGACCAGGCGCTGGCCGACGCCATCCGCCGCAATGGCAAGGTGATCAGCCCGGTGTTTCCCGAGATGCAAGGCAACCGGCTGACCGAAACCCGGCCGCTGCCCAATATCGCCGCCGCCAGCGCCGGCCTCGGCCATACCGATTACGAACTGGACAATGACGGCGTGATCCGCCGCGTTTACCTGAAGGCCGGCCTGGGCTCGCCCCACCACCCCAACTTCGCCCAGGCGGTGCTGGATCTGGCCAATGGCCAGCGCCAGTCCGAGCAGCAGAAAATGGCGATGCCGCCCGGCGAACCGGACAGCTGGCTGCGCGAAGACCCGGTGATGGTGCCCTATCTGTCCGGCCCGCCGCCGTTTCAGCAGGTTTCCTATATCGACGCGCTCAATGAGTTGCCGGCCTCTTTCTTCGCCGGCAAGATCGTGCTGGTGGGCGCCACCGCCACCGGCCTGGGCGACATCCACTCCACCCCGCTGTCGGCCAATAACCGCGGCATGCCCGGCGTGGAAATCAACGCCTTCCTGCTGCATGGACTGCAGACCGACAACACCCCGATGCCGCTGCCGCTGGGCTGGAAAGCCGCCATCAACGCGCTGGCCATCCTGCTGCTGGACCTGCTGCTCAGCCGTTACAAGCACCGCCAGGGCATTCTGCCGGCCTATCTCTTGGCCTCCTGTGGCGTGCTGGTGCTCAGCGTGCTGCTGCTGACACTGGCCTCGGTGTTCTGGAGCGGCGTCACCACCGCCATCCTGCTGTGGCTGGCCGGCAGCATCCGCTTCGTGTCGCGGCAATCCAAGCTGCTGCTGCAGGCCAATACCGATGGGCTGACCAGTTTGTACAATCGCCGCCACTTCGACGAGGTGCTGGCGCCGGTGCTGGACAAGCACCGCGCCGCCGGCAAGGCGCTGGCGCTGCTGATTCTCGACGTCGACAACTTCAAAGGCTACAACGACCACTACGGCCATTATGCCGGCGACCTGATCCTGCAACGGCTGGCGCAAGAGCTGCAAGCCAGCTTCTCCACCCGGCGCCATGTGGTGGCGCGGCTGGGCGGCGAGGAATTCGGCGTGCTACTGGAAGAATGTGGGCTGGATCAGGCGGTAGCCGCGGCGGAAGACTTCCGCCTGCGGCTGGCCGCGCTGGAACTGCCCCACCTGAAGAGTCCGCTGCGCAAGGTCACTTGCAGCATAGGCGTCGCCGCGCGCGTGCCGGACCCGGACGACAGCGGCCGCACCTTCTACGAAGACGCCGACAGCGCGCTCTACATCGCCAAGCGCTCCGGGCGCAATACGGTCAGCCCCACGCCCGCGGGACGCGCGCTGCAGCATCAGCGCTGAAGCGCAGCATCACCAACAGGTTCTCAGAAGGCGTAGCTGGCGGACAGATACAGCATCCTCCCCCATAAATCGGTGGCCGCGCCGGAATAGCCGGCGACGCCGCTGCCGAACCCCTCCCCAGTGGCATAGGATGGACGCCGGTCGCCCAGATTGCGGATGCCGCCATTGACCTTGAAGCCCTTGAACGGCGCCAGGCCGAAATTCAGGTCCAGCGCGGTGTAGGACGCCACCCTCTGCTTCAGCTTGCCGCCATGGCCGTACAGCTGTGAATACTGGTTCTTGTAGGGGGCGTAGCTGCGCGCCGCCAAACCCAGCGAATACGCCGCCTTGCTGTACGTTACTTCGAACACATTCTTCCAACGCGGCTGCGCGCCATAATCGGCGTACTCCAGCAGCGGATCGGTTTCGGTCTGCGACTCCTGATAGCTGAAAATGCGGTTCTGCGCATTGCGGAATTTCAGCTTGCCGTAAGCCCCCAGCGGCCAATCGTATTGCACATCGATGTCGACGCCGCGGGTGCGGGTCTTGCCGATATTCATATACGGCGCCGAAATATATTCGATGTCCCCGCGCACGCTGGGCATATCGGATGGCTTGCGCACCACGAAACCGGGAAAGCGGCCCGGGTTGTCCAGCACATATTGCGGGTCCAGCGACTGCACGGTGTTGGACACCTCGATCTGATACCAATCCACGGTGGCGGATAGCGCCTTGCTGGGCTGCAGCACCAGGCCCAATGCATAGTTCCTGGAATCCTCCGGCTTCAGTTGGGCATTGCCGCCGCTGCGCAGCTGATTGCTGCCCAGGCCGCAGCGCTCGCGGGGAATGCCGCGATCGGCGCATTGCGCGTAGTCGTACACCGAGGCATAAGCCTGGCGCGACGCGTACAACTGCGGCAGCGTCGGCGCCTTGAAGCCGGTGGTGGCCGAACCGCGCAGCATCGCCGGTTCCCAGGGCCGGAAGGCGAAGGCCAGCTTGGGATTGAAGGTGTCGCCGAAGTCGTTGTAGCGATCGGCGCGCAGCGCCAGCTGCAGCTCCAGGTTTTTCAACACCGGCAGATTGACTTCGCCGAAGGCGGACAACACCGAACGGCTGGCGCGCAGGCTTTGCTGGACGGCGAAGTTCATGATCTTGCCGCTTTGCAGCAGCGGGTCCGGCCGCGCATCCACCGATTCATGCGACCACTGCAATCCCGCGGCGACACCGACGGCGCCCGCCGGCAGCTTGAACCACTCGTCCTGGCTGGCCTTGAATTCGAACGCAGACAAGCGCGACGACGAAGTATTGGCGATGGTGGCCAGATAAGGCCGCAACGCGGCGGCGGCATTGTTCTGCGAAAACGGATCGTACAGCGGCTGGCCATTGGCCCCGTTCTTCAGCATCGCGAGGAAGGCGTCGTTCAGCACCACATTGCTCTGGCGCGCGTCCACCTTGTTCAAGCCCAGGTTCAGCGAGCCTTCCATGTCCCAGCCGCGCCGCAAGGCGCGGCCGCCCAGCACCGCGCGATAGGTGTCGCTGCGGATCTCATTGAGCCGCCGGCCGTTCTCCGACAGATTACGGGTGATCTGCAGATTGTCGGTGGGCTTGAAGTCCGGATAAATCGCCCCCAGCCCGCCATCCCGCGGATAAATCGCCCAGCTGGGCGTGACAATGGCCTGCACGAAGGAATAGCCGCCATCCAGCGGCGTCTCGCTGCGGTTCACCCCCAGCTCGGCGAAGAATTCGGCATCGCCGTCCACGCGCCGGGTGTAATTGGCCAACAAGCCATAGCGGCTGGTGCGTGGAGCTAGCTGGGTGCCCAGTTCGTCGACATCGGACACGCACAGCACCGAGCCGCTGGGACGGGTGGTCAGCCGCGACGGCGGACAGCCGGGCAAGGGCTTGGCCAGCGCATTGGTCTTGCCCGGATTGGGCGTGCGGTCGTTCCAATAGCCCCACTGCGCGCCGCTGCGCACATCCAGCCCGCCCAGGAAGCGGTAATCATTGCTGCGGGTGGCGGCGTGATTGCGGCTGAACACCGGTTCGCGATGGTAGACGTCGAAGGACAGCAAGAGATTCTGGCCGTCCTGGTCCAGGTCGCCGAAACCGCCGCTGAGGTTCAGCGACTGCTCATTGCCGTCGCCATCCAGGTTCTGTCCCAGCCGCGTGCTCGCGCTCGCTCCCCGATAGTTGCGCTTGGTCTTGAAGTTGATCACCCCGGCCACGGCGTCCGAGCCGTAGATCGCCGACGCGCCATCGCGCAGGATCTCCACCGACTCGATCACCGACAGCGGCAAGGTGTTCAGATCGACGAAGGCATCGCTGCCGCTGATGAACATCGCGTAATTCGGCAACCGCCGGCCATTCAACAATACCAGCACGTATTTGGAACTCATGCCGCGCAGCCCGGCCGTGGCCGCGCCGGCGGCGAAACTGCCGGAGTTGGTTCCGGCCAGCAAGCTGCCCACCGCCGGCAGCCGGTCCAGCAACTGGATCACGGTGGACGCGCCGGTCTTGTCGATGTCCTCCTTCTTGATCACCTCCACCGCCAGCGCCTTTTCCTTGCCGATGCGCTTGATATTGGACCCGGTCACCGTGACCCGCTCCAGCACCTCCGCCTCCTCGGCGCGCGCCTGCGCGCCCAGCGCCATGCCCATTGCCGCGGCAGCGCAAGCCAGATTGTTCAGTTTCATATGCCGACACCCTTGTAGTCTCCAACACGGCCGTCAGAACCGCGCCGCAGCCGGCTGGCCGCGGCCCTACCCTGCGCCAAGCCACGCCACAAGAAAGCCGCCATCATCCCGCCCAGCCCATCGTCGGCGGCAACAGCAAACAATCATTCAAAATCAATGCATTAACATCAAATCAATATGTTGCACCAAAATGACAAACGCTAAGCGGCAAGCGGGTTGACGCATGAGCGGCCATGGTTTTTCATCGACTCATTTATGCACAAAGCTCATGCGTGAACGCCTCGCGTCGCCGCCATGAAAAAAGCCGCCCATCCAGGGCGGCTATTGTGATCCTCGCGATGGCATCAGGCCGGCTTGCGCACCATCAGCCAGCCGGCGAAGGCGATCACGCCGGCAAAGAACACCGCCACCCAGAACGGCATGGCCATGCCCAGGAAGGTCCAATCGACAGTCGCGCACTCGCCGCTGCCCTTGAGCACCTTGGAGATCACTTCCATCAACGGCGAGGACTCCATCAGGAATTCCAGACCAGGGCCGCAGGCCGGCACTTGATCCGCCGGCAACTGCTGCAGCCACAGCTGGCGCAGCGACACCGAAATGCCGGCCAGCGCCGCCAATAGTGTCAGCCCGCCCCAGACCTTGGCGCCGCCGCGTCCGGGATTGAGCAGCGCCGCCAGCAAGGCGATCACGCCGGCGGCGATCACGCCGATGCGTTGAAAAATGCACAGCGGGCACGGCTCCAGGCCCAGCTGATACTGCGCGAACAATGCGAAGCCCATCGCGCCGGCGCAGGCGGCGGCGATCAGCAGAAAACCTTGTCGGTTGCTCAGAGCCATATCATCCTCAATGTTTGGCGGTAAAACGTCATGGCGCATGATTGTGCCATACAACATGGAGAATTCAGAACCGCGCCGCCGGCTAAAGTTCCAGAAAACGGCGGATGGCGTCCTTTTGCTGCAGCGCGTCCTTATAGCCCAGCGCGATCAGCTCGCGGGTATAACCCGGCTCGAACAGCAGATACGTGGCCAAGGCGGTGCCGCGGTGACGGGTGGCGCCGGTGCCCTTCATCAGGAAGCGCAGCAGCGGCGGAAACAGCCGGGTGTGCTTGTAGGCGATGCCCTCCAGCGATTTGCTGGGATTGAGCATGAAGATGTCCACCTTGCGCAGCTGGGTCTGATTCGCCAGGTCCTCATGGCGTTGCAGCAGCGACACCGTATGATTGACCCGGGTCAGCCGCTCCATGTCCACCGACATGCTGTCGATGAACACGCTGTTGAGCAGATGCCCGAAAATCTGCGCCGGCGACGGATAGAAACCGCTGTGGCGGCGTTCTATGGTATCCGGCCGCTTGCTGGCCAGGCCGACCACGAACAGCTTTTCCGCGCCCAGATGCAGCGCCGGCGACAGCGGCGACAACTGCCGCACAGCGCCGTCGCAATAGAATTTCTCGCCCAGGCACACCGAGGGGAAAATCAGCGGAATCGCCGAGGTGGCCATCATGTGATCGATGCCGATGCGCTCGCGCAGCCCCAGCCGCTGATAGCGCTCCCACTCCTCCAGGCTATCCGCGCCCTGGAAAAAGGTGACCGACATCCCGGTGGTGTAGCAGGAGGCGGTCAGCGCCAAGGCCTTGAGCGCGCCGTGGCGCACCGAGTGATCTATGCCCTCGAACGCCATCACCTTGGTCAGCAGTTCGCGCAGCGGAGCGTTGTCGAGAAAGCTCTTGGGATTGCGCCATAGCCGGCCGCCGGACAGGATGGACAGGCCGAAATGCAAAAAGGTCTTCAGAAAGTAGCCGGAACTGGCATCGTAGACATCCTGGATATGCAGCTGTTTCCACATCTGCGCCAGCGTGGCCACCGCCAGATTGAAATTGCTGGCGCCGGAGGCCAGCGCCACCGCGTTGATCGCGCCGGCCGAGGTGCCACAGATGATGGGAAAGGGATTGGCGCGCGCATCCGGCAGCAGCCGGGAAATGCCCAGCAGCACGCCCACCTGGTACGCCGCGCGCGCGCCGCCGCCCGACAACACCAGCCCGATATCGGCTTGCCTCCCCATCCCGCACCTCGCGTGGCTATATTGACGGCCCGGCCCGCCGGACGCCGCACGGCTTCTTGTTCTATTTAGGCATAGTCAAACACGCGGCCAGCGCCAAGCTCGCGCGGCGGAAATCGCTTGGGCGGGCTCAATAAGCGGCCGCGGTCTGCATCGCCCACAGATGCGCGCCCACCAACGCGCGCCATGGCGCGAAGCCTTGCAGCCATTGCTCGGTCTCGCGCGGCGACACCGCCTCCTCCCGCTCCAGCAAGCGCCGCAGGCCACGCCGCACCGCCACGTCGCCGTGCAGCGAGCCATCCAGCCAGCCATAGCCGCGCAGCAGCGCGTAGCTGACCGTCCACGGGCCAATGCCGGGCAAGGCCAGCAAGCGCGCGGCGATCTCCTCCGGCGCGCCACCGTCCAGCCAGCCCTGCAACGGCAGATCGCCGTCCGCGGTCCGCCGGCTCAATTCCAGCAAGGTCCGGGTCTTGGCGCGGGAGAAGCCGGCCTGGCCCAGTTGCTCCGGCTCCAGCTCCGCCAATTGCTCCGGCGACGGATGGCACAGCAGGCCGCCGCCATGGCGCTTGCCGACCAACTGCATCAGCCGACGCCGCAGCGAGATGGCGGCGTGCACGCTGATCTGCTGGCCGGTAACCGCCCAGACCAGCGCCTCGAACGGCGTCGAAGTCTGCGGCACGCGCAAGCCGGGACGCGCGGCGATCAGGCCGCCCAACTGCGGATGACCGTGATGCGCGCGCTCGAACTCCGCCACCGGCTGGGTCAAGCCCAGCATGCGACGCGCCATGGCAGCCAAGGCCGCCGCGTCGCCGGCCTGAGGCGGGACATCCGCGTCCAGCCCCACCCGCACCGCGTCCGCGACGAAGTCCATGCTCAGGCAGGCCGGCGCGCCGCGCCATAGCAAGCCCTTGCTCAGGCTCAGTTCCGTCACCCGCTCGGACAACTCTTGCGCGTCGCGACGGTGGAAGGCCATGAAGTCGTCGCGGCGGAAATCCGCGGGCAAGCTCAGAGACAAAGACAAGGAAGAAGTGGAATCGGCCGGTTCAGCCATGGATCAGCGCGCCTTGCGAAAAGTCAGATTGATGCGGCGCCGCCCCAGCAAAGGGTGCTCGCCCTCCGCCACCGGCAACACCCCGTGGAAACGCATGCGGTCCGGCCCGCCCCACACCAGCACATCGCCATGGCGCAACTCGATGCGGCCGGGGCGTTCGGCGCGGCTGAAGCCGCCAAACAGGAATACCGCGGGCAGGCCCAGCGACACCGACACGATGGGCGCGCTGAAATCGCGCTCGTCCTTGTCCTGGTGCAAGGACATCTTGGCGCCGGGCGCATAGCAATTGATCAGACAGGCATCCGGCGCGAAGCCGGGGAAGCCGGCCTCGGCGGCGGCGGCCTCGGCCAAGGCGCGGAACGACGCCGGCATCGCCGGCCAAGGCAGGCCGCTGAGCGGGTCGCGCTCGGCATAGCGGTAGCCGCGCGCATCGGACACCCAGCCGTAGCCGCCGCAACTGGAAGTGATCACCGACATCGCCCGTCCGCCCGGCGTCTGCATGCCGCGCGGCGGCGCCTGCCGCAGCAGCGCCTCCACTTCCGCCAGCAGAAGCGCATCGATGTCGCTGGCGCGACGATGCAATAAGACTGCGCCGGACGACAGGCGCTCCAGCCAGCCGCCCTCTTCCGGCGCGAACAGATCCGCCATCGCCGGCCTCAGAGCCTGTTCAAAGTCTCGCGAGCAAGAGCGAGACAAGGCGAAAACCGCCGAGAAAGCGGAATGCACAAGTGGCACATGAGCATTTCGAAACGGCACTCACCGTGCCAAGTTTCACGAAGCGCAGCAGACATTGAACAGGTTCTCAGGCCTCGCCGGCCACCATCATGCTGCGCAACAGCACCGAGCCCATCTGCCGGCCTCCGCGCTCCAGCACATCGTTGCCCACCGCGTCTATCTGCATGAACATCTCGCGCAGATTGCCGGCGATGGTGATTTCCTCCACCGGATGCACGATCACGCCGCGCTCCACCCAGAAACCGGCCGCGCCGCGCGAGTAATCGCCGGTGACGGTGTTGACGCCCTGGCCCAGCAGCTCGGTCACCAGCAGGCCGGTGCCCATCGCCTTCAGCAATTCTTCCAGGCTCTCGCCGGTGGAGTGCACGATCAGATTATGCGCGCCGCCGGCGTTGCCGGTGGTCTGCATGCCCAGCTTGCGCGCCGAATAGCTGCCCAGCATATAGCCCTGCAGCACGCCCTTGTCCAATAGCCGGCGCGCCACCGTGGCCACGCCCTCGTTGTCGAAGGCGCCGCTGGCCATGCCGCGCAGCAGGAAGGGGTCTTCGTCTATGGTGACATTGGCCGACATCACCAGCTTGCCCAGCGAATCCAGCAAGAAGGACGATTTGCGGTACAGACTGCCGCCGCTGATGGCGGCCACCAAATGGCCGAGCAAGGACGATGCCACCGGCGCCTCGAACACCACCGGGTACTGCCCGGTCTTCACCTTGCGCGCGCCCAGGCGCCGCGCCGCGCGCTGGCCGGCCTTGGCGCCTATGGCCTCCGGCGCGTCCAGGTCCTCGCGCCGCCGCGCCGACGAATACCAGTAATCGCGCTGCATCGCGCCCTCGTCCTCGGCCACCACCGCCGCGGAAATGCTGTGGCGGCTGCTGGCGTAGCCGGCGATGAAGCCATGGCTATTGGCGTAGGCGAAGTGGCTGGATTGCGAGGACGCGGTGCCGCCCTCGGAATTGCGGATGCGCGGATCGGCCGCCAGCGCCGCTGCCTCGCAGGACTTGGCCAGCTCGATGGCTTCTTCCACCGGCAGCGCCCACGGGTGGTACAAGCTGAGGTCGGGAAACTCGCTGGCCATCAATTGGGAATCGGCCAGACCGGCGCATGGGTCCTCGGCGGTGTAGCGCGCGATGTCCAGCGCCGCGCGCACGGTGTCGGCCAAGGCCTCTTCGGAAAAATCGGAAGTGCTGGCATGGCCCTTCTTCTGCCCCAGGTAGACGGTCACGCCCACGCCCTTGTCCTGGTTATACTCAATGGTTTCCACCTCGGACAGGCGCACGCTCACGGTCTGGCCCAGGCCCTCGGAAACATCGGCCTCGGCGGCGCTGGCGCCCTCGGCCTTGGCAAGCTCGATCACGCGGGAGGCGATGCCTTCCAGCTCGGCTTGGCTGAAACTGAATGTCTTGTCTGCCATAGTGTCTTTCGCAATGGTCGAAACGGCCGGAGGCCTTTTCCGGTATCATACCAGCCTTGAGAAAACCGATTGAGAATTGCCAACGATGACCCATTACCAGAACGACAGCCCGGACGACGGCTACGTCAGCAAATCCCAGCGCAAGCGCGACATGGATGCGCTGCAGGACCTGGGCCGCGAACTGGTGGAGCTGTCCAAGGACACGCTGAAGAAAATGCAGCTGCCGGAAGACTTGCTCACCGCTATTCTGGACTATAAACGCTTTACCGCGCACGGCGCGCTGCGCCGCCAGCTGCAATACATCGGCAAGCTGATGCGCGACGTGGACCCGGAACCGATCCAGCAATACCTGCTGATTCTCAAGGGCGAATCGTCCGAGCACATCGCCTGGCAGCATCTGCTGGAACGCTGGCGCGAACGGCTGATGGAAGACGACAAGATGCTGGCCAGCTTCGTCAGCGACTTCCCCGCCGCCGATCCGCAGCAGCTGCGCACGCTGATCCGCAACGCGCGCAAGGAAAAGCAGGACAACAAGCCTCCCAAGTCCTTCCGCCTGCTCTACCAGGCCATCAAGGACGTAATCCCGGAACCGGGCAAGCCGCGCCTGCAACAGCAGGACCAAGAGGACGACGAGTGATGTTGAAGGTAGGCCTGGTTTCCATCTCCGACCGCGCCAGCAGCGGCGTGTACGAGGACAAGGGCATTCCGGCGCTGCAAGACTGGCTGGCCGCCGCTCTGGCCAGCCCCTTCGCCGTCGTCGCCCGCCTGATCCCGGACGAGCAGCCTCAGATCGAAGCCGCGCTCAAGGCGCTGGTGGACGAGGAAGGCTGCCAACTGGTGCTGACCACCGGCGGCACCGGCCCGGCGGCGCGCGACGTGACCCCGGAAGCCACGCTGGCGGTGGCGGACCGCGAAATGCCCGGCTTTGGCGAGCAGATGCGCCAGATCAGCCTGCGCTTCGTGCCCACCGCCATCCTGTCGCGCCAAGTGGGCGTGATCCGCAAGCAGGCGCTAATCCTCAACCTGCCCGGCCAGCCCAAGGCGATCAAGGAAACGCTGGAAGGCCTGCGCGGCGCCGACGGCCAGGTGGAAGTGCCCGGCATCTTCGCCGCCGTGCCTTATTGCATAGACTTGCTGGACGGCCCCTATATCGAAACCCATGAGGCGATGGTCAAGGCCTTCCGCCCCAAGTCGGCGCAGAAAAAGCCGGCCTGAGCCATGGCTTACCAGTCCCCCGCCTGGCTGCGCGGCGGCCATGCCCAAACCATCTGGCCGGCGCTGGCGATCAAGACGAGCCGACCCGACTACCGCCGCGAACTGTGGGACACGCCGGACGGCGCCCGCATCGCGCTGGACTTCGTGTCCGGGCGGCCCGGCGCGCCGCTGGTGGTATTGTTCCACGGCCTGGAAGGCAGCAGCGACAGCCACTACGCGCGCGCGCTGATGCAGGCGGTGCAGCGGCGCGGCTGGAACGGCGTGGTGCCGCATTTCCGCGGTTGCGGCGGCGTGGACAATCCCTTGCCGCGCGCCTACCACGCCGGCGACGGCGCCGAGGTGGGCTGGATTCTGAGCCGGCTGGCGCAGCGCTTCCCGGTGCTGGCCGCCGCCGCGGTGTCGCTGGGCGGCAGCATGCTGCTCAACTATCTGGCGGACGAGGGCGCGCAAGCGCTGCCGCGCGCGGCGGCAGCGGTGTCCGCGCCCTTGGACCTGGTGGCGGCCAGCACCCGGCTGGACCGCGGCCTGGGCAAGCTGCTGTACACCCGCATGTTCATGGACACGCTCAAGCCCAAGGCGCTGGAATCGCTGCAGCGCCACCCTGGCCTGTTCGACGGCGGCAAGCTCAGCCGCGCGCGCACCTTCATCGAGTTCGACGACCTGGTCACCGCGCCCATCCATGGCTTCGGCACCGCGCTCAACTACTGGCAATGCGCCAGCGCCAAGCCGCGGCTGGGTCAGATCGCCCGCCCCACCCTGGTGCTGAACGCGCGCAACGACCCCTTCCTGCCGGAACAGGCGCTGCCGCGCCAGGACGAGGCCGCGGCCTGCGTCACGCTGGAGTTCCCGCGCCACGGCGGCCACGTCGGCTTCGCCTCCGGCGCCTTCCCCGGCACGCTGGACTGGCTGCCGTCCCGCTTGCTGGAATTCTTCGAACCGCATCTGGATTGACTGCGCGGCGCTTTCTGCGCATCTTGACGGCATCCCACCCTCAAGCGAAAACGCCGCATGGCTTCCGACACCGTCAAGACTTCCGTCCTGCGCAAGACCTATCTGCGCATTCTCCTGCCGCTGTTCATCGCCTCGGTGCTGGCCTTTCTTGACCGGGTCAACGTCAGTTACGCAGCCCTGACCATGAACGCCGACCTCGGCTTCGACGCCAAGGTCTACGGCCTGGCCGCCGGCATCTTCTTCGCCGGCTACGTCCTGTTCGAAGTGCCGGGCGCGATTCTGGCCGAACGCTGGAGCCCCAGCCGCTGGATCGCCCGCATCCTGTTCTCCTGGGGCGCGGTCAGCATGCTGCTGGGCCTGGTGCAGAACGAATGGCAGTTCTATGTCCTGCGCTTCTTGCTGGGCGTGTGCGAGGCCAGCTTCTACCCGGTGATCTACGCCTCGGTGATTCCGCGCTGGTTCGTCGCGGAAACCCGGGCCCGAGCCATCTCCATCACCTTGAGCTCGCTGCTGGTTTCCGCCATCGTCGGCGCGCCGCTGGCCGGCTGGATGGTGGGCCTGCAACCCTTAGGTCTCAAGGGCTGGCAAAGCCTGTTCCTGTTTGAGGGCGGCGTCACCGTGCTCTACGGCTGCGCCGTCCTGCTGTGGCTGCAAGACGACCCGGCCAAAGCCCGCTGGCTGAGCATGGAGGAAAAGCGCTATCTGCTCGATACGCTAAAGACGGAGCAAGCCGCCACGCGTCTACAACAACCGGCCAGCTTGCGCCAGGCGCTGGCGCAGCCGGCGGTGCTGCGGCTGTGTCTGATCTACTTTCTATGGATCACCGGCTTCTGGGGCTTCAGCTTCTGGATGCCCACGGTGATCAAGAACGCCTCCGGCTGGTCGCCGCTGGCCATCGGCCTCGCCTCCGCCGTGCCTATGCTGGCGGCGCTGGCCGCCATGCTGTGGCTGGGCCATTCCTCCTCGCGGCGCGCGGAAAAGCGCTGGCATGTGGCGCTGCCGCTCCTGCTTGCCGCCGCCGGTTTCCTGCTTGGCGCGCTGAGCGACAATATCGTCGTTGCGCTGCTCTCCGTCACCATCGTCGCCATCGGCGTCTACAGCCCGATGGGCGTGTGGTGGTCCATCCCCACCACCTTTCTCACCGGCACGCTGGCCGCCGGCGCCATCGGTCTGATCAACTCGGCGGGCAATATCGGCGGCTTCATCGGCCCTTACGCGCTGGGCCTGATCGAGGCCGCCACCGGCAGCCATACCCTGGCCTATTTCTGGCTCAGCGGCTCGCTGCTGCTCAGCGCGCTCCTAGTGCTGGGCTTGAAACCGCCAGCGCGAACAGCGGACAATCCAACTCAAACCGCCGCTTCCGGCGGCCGATAGGACGCACCATGCTGAAACAAACCCTCGCCATCGCCCTCTGCGCGCTATTGCTCACCGGCTGCGCCAGCATGGCCGACCGCCTGCGCGGCTCGCTGGAACCGCCGGCGGAACGCGGCCACGCCATCCTGTCGCTGACCGGCAAATCCGCCAACCCGGACAGCGCGATGCTGGGCCTGAACATCGCCAACGCCTCCGGCCGCATCGTGGCCGCCGACAGCGCCAGCCTGCTGACCGACACCGTGTTCGGCGAACTAGGCAAGTCCATGGCCGAGGGCAAATTGCTGCTGTTCACGCTGGAGCCGGGTCAGTACCGGGTGGAACAAGTGTGGGCCAATTGGCTGGAAGACGGCGCTTGGGGCGTCAGCCGCAAGATGCGCAGTTTCCGCCTGGCAGCGCCGTTCGAGGTGAAACGCGGCGAGGCGGTCTACTTGGGCAATGTGAATGTGGAAATGAGCTTTTTGCCGGAAGCACAACTGCGCAATGAAACCGAGCGCGATCTCGCGCATATCCGCCGCATCTGGAAGATCAAGGATGTCTCCGGCATCCAGCTGCGGCCGCTGGGGCAAACACGGCCCTGAGCGTCTGTTAGAAATATCGGAACCGGCTCAAAACCCGGCATGGCCGCCGACAAAGCGAAAGGCTCATACCGGGTATGAGCCTTTCGAAACCACTACGCCTCTCTACCCGCCGCAGACCACGAACCGGAGCTGAACCCGCTCACTTCTGCCACAGCTTGGCCAGATAGGCCGGCTTCACCGTCGCGGCCGCTAGCGGCACGGCTTCCAGCACCCGGTAGGCGTTCTGCCGGGTGTCGCGCAATAGCGCGTCGGCGTAGGGCGCGCCATCCAGCTTGCGCAAGGCCGCCACCCGCGGCGCATTGGCCCGGTCGCTGCGATGGGTGACCACGCCGATCTCATTGCTGGCCAGCTTGACGAAGCTGCCCGGCGGATACACGCCCAGCTCCTTGATCAACAAGGCCGCGTGCTGAGGATCGAAATCGCCCAGCTCGCCACGGTACAAGCTGCCTATCACTAGCGCCGGCAGCGCCGGTTGCGGCTGATGTATGCAGGAACACAACACATCCACCATGTGCAGCAAGGCCGCGTCCGGGTGAATCTCCTCGTCGCGCAGGCCCTGCGGGTAGCCATCGCCGCCGCGCTGCTCCTGATGGGTTTGCACCAATAGATGCCAATGCTCGTCCACCACCCCGGCCTCGCGCAGAATGGCGGAACCGACGATGGGATGGGCGTATAAATCGTCGCGCTGCGCCGCGTCCGGCGGCGTTTGCTGCCGCGATAGCTGATTCAACAGGCCGGTGATCGCCAGATTCATGCTCAAGGCCGCGCCCACCACCGCCTGCAAGCGCGCCTCCTCCATGCCCAGCCGCCGCCCCAGCACCGCCATGATGGCGGCCACGTGCACGCTGTGGGCGCTGCCGATATCGCGGTAGGGCGTCAGCAGCACGCTGGCCAGCACGCCGTCCGGCTGCTTGCTGGCCAGGCGGATCAGGGAGGCGGCCATGTCGGCCAGCCGGCCGGCCAACCCCGGCACCGCCAGGCCGTGCAATAACAGGCCCTCGGCGCGCCGGGTCTGGAAGCCCAGCTCCATGATGGGATTGGGCTGCACCTGCGCCGCAGCTTCTTTCTCGCGCTGCGCCGCGCGCTCCAGTTGTTCGCGTTCCAGCCGCGCGGCCACTTCCTCGCTATCGCCGTGGGCAATCGATACCAGCCGCTCGCGCTGCTCCGGCGTCAGCACGTAATGCCCCTTCTTCAACAGCAGCAGGCCGTTCTTGGCGTAAACATCCACCGGCAGTTGCCCGCCGATGCGCAGGAAGCTGGTAGGCAGCTTCACCTTGGTGGAGTCCGGCATAATCTATATAAGTTTCGTTAAGTCATGCTTCAACAGCTGTGAATAATGCCGCATTCCCTCCGCGGCTGGAAGCCCCGGCGACCTTTCCCGCACGCCGGCTTGCCTCCGCATACCAATGACATTAATCTGTGCACTCCTACTCCTCCCCGTACACCAAGCCGGAGAATTCGCTTATGACCAGCAATCGACCCATCGACGCCTCGCGCAGGGACTTTCTGAACAGCGCGGTGGGCGTGGGCTTCGCATTGGCGGTGCAACCCATTGCCGCCAGCGCCATCATCACCGACGGCGCCGGCCTCAGCGCCGGCGCGGTGGAAATCCCGACCGGACCGGCCACCATGCCCGGCTACACCGCCAAACCGGCCGCCGCCAGCGGGCCGTTGCCGGTGGTGCTGGTGGTGCAGGAAATCTTCGGCGTGCATGAACACATCCGCGATCTGTGCCGCCGCCTGGCCAAGGCCGGCTACCTGGCGGTGGCGCCGGAACTGTATTTCCGTCAGGGCGACCCCAGCAAGGTCGCCAGCATCAGCGAACTGGTCAGCGGCCTGGTCAGCAAAGTGCCTGACAGCCAGGTACTGGCCGATCTCGACGCCACGCTGGCCTGGGCCGGCGGCAACGGCGGCGACGCCAAGCGCGCTGCCATCACCGGCTTTTGCTGGGGCGGCCGCCAAGTGTGGCTGTACGCCGCGCACAACCCCAGGATCAAGGCCGGCGTCGCCTGGTACGGCCGGCTGCAAGGCGAGGCCAGCGCCAACACCCCGCGTCAGCCGCTGGACATCGTCGCCCAGCTGCACGCGCCGGTGCTCGGTCTCTACGGCGGCCTGGACAAGGGCATCCCGCTGGAATCGGTGGACAAGATGAAGGCCGCCTTGCGCGCCGCCGGCAAACCGTCCGAAATCGTGGTTTACCCGGAAGCGGACCACGGCTTCAACGCCGACTACCGCCCCTCTTACAACGCCGCCGCCGCCAACGACGGCTGGCAGCGCATGTTGCAGTGGTTCAAGCAACACGGCGCCTGACACCGGCTCATCCTCCCGCCGGCCGCCTGGCGCACGCCGCCAGCCGCAGGCGGATCACCTGGTTGAAACGCGCCAGCCACAGCGGGTCGAACTGCCGCTCGGAGGCGTTGATCTCGGCGATGGCGCGCATCATCGAATGGCGCAAACCACGGTGGGCGTGCTTCAAGGTCACCGCCTCGAACGCGTCCACCAGCGCCAGGATGCGCGCGCCGTCGCAGATTTCGGCGCCGCGCAGGCCCAGCGGATAGCCGCGGCCGTCCGGCATTTCATGATGCTGGGCCACCATGCGCGCCGCGCCGGCCCAGGCCGGCATCCGCTCCAGCAGCCCGGCCGCCCAACCTGGATGCTCCGCCATCTGGCGACGCTCCAGCTCGCTCATCCGCCCGTTCTTGAGCCAAAACGACTCCGGCAGCAGCATCATGCCGATGTCGTGCATATAAACGGCGGCTTCCAATTGGTCATCATCCACCACCCCCGGCGCCTGGCGGCTGGCCTCCAGCGCCAGCGCCAGATTGCGTTCGGTACGGCCCAGGAACTGCGGCAAGCGCTGTTCGAACTGCACCGCCAGCAGCCGGAAAAAGGCCAAATCGCCGCGGCTGGCCAGCAAGGCGGCGTCCACCGGCGCTTCCGGCGCCATCGCGTGCAAGGGTATGCCGGTGATCTGCTCCACCAGTTGGCGGCAATGCTGCAACAATTCGCCAACCGGGGACTCGACCGTGCCGTTCAGCGCGTGCAATAGCAAGGGCAGCTGCAGATCATCCAGCAACTCGTGGTTTTCCAACGCCTCCAGCGCCAAGCCCAGCCGGTCCATCACCAGCAGCATCACATCGCCTATCGAATCTTCATAAGCCACCTCGCCGCTGCGCAAGCGCTCCAGCAAGCTCTCCAGCGCATGCACGAAAGGCACCACGAAGCGCACCTGGCACATGCTGGCATCGCCCTTGATGCTATGCAGCAGACGGAACAGCTGATCGATCTGAGCGGCATCGGTATCGCCGAAGCCCAGCTGGCACACCAGGTGCTCGACCTGCGGTGCGTAATCGCTCATCACTTCCATAAAGTCATGGAACGCTTCCGGTTCCACGATTTCCAACGACAGCTCCTGCTTGCCCATGCCTCCCCCCGTTTTCAACCGCCGTCATTCCCAGTATATGCAGCATGCGGCAAAGCGTGCGACGACACCCTTCTCAAAGCGCCGTCCGCCGCGCATAATTTGCGCCCCGGCGCCTCGCCAAGCCTCTCTTTCCCCATCCCCATGCCAAACTCAATGGACACGCTGCAGCAGCATATCGCCTTCATCATCGAAGTGGACAAGCTCAAGACCGTGCTGCGCAAAACCAAGACCGCCCACGCCGACCGCTACGAAAACTCCGCGGAACACAGCTGGCAGATCGCCTTGTTCGCGCTCAATCTGCGCGACTTCGCCGCCGAGCCGGTGGACATCGACAAGGTGGTGCGCATGTTGTTAATTCATGACCTGGGGGAAATCGACACCGGCGACACCCTGGTCTACGCCGAAGGCGGCGCCGCCGAGCGCGAAGCCGAGGAACTGGCGGCGATGCGCCGCATCCTGGGCCTGCTGCCTCAGCCCATGTCCGGGCAACTGCTGGCGCTGTGGCAGGAGTTCGAGGCGCGCAAGAGTCCGGAAGCCCGTTTCGCCCGCGCGATAGACCGGCTGATGCCCATCCTGCTGAACCTACGATCCGGCGGCCAGAGCTGGCGCGAGAACGGCGTCAGCAAAGAAAAGGTGCTGGCGATGGCGGTTGGAAAAGTGGAGGACGGCTGTCCGCTGGCCGCGAACTGGCTGCGCGCGGAATTGGAGCGCGCGGAGCAGGCCGGTTATTTCGGCGCCTGAGCGTCTTGCCGCAAAAACCGGCACAAAGGCCAGGGCTTCTGAAAAAACCGCAGAAAAACCCTGACAGCCATGCAGAAAACGCTTGCCATGTCCCGGAACTATAGGCACTATTCCTGCCGCAGGATGCTCAAGTTGTGGATGTGTTGTTGTCGTAGTGGCATTAAGTCCGTACCTCAGTCGCCATTTCCCTTGAACTTCGTGCCTTTTATTTCAACTGCTCGTTTTGAGGAATAAACAAAATGGCAACCGGTACCGTTAAGTGGTTCAACGACTCCAAAGGTTTTGGCTTTATCACCCCGGATGAAGGCGGCGACGACGTGTTCGCTCACTTCTCCCAGATCAATGCCAAAGGCTTCCGCACCCTGGCCGAAAACCAGCGCGTTAGCTTTGACGTCGTAGACGGCCCGAAAGGCAAACAAGCCTCCAACATCCAGCCCATCTAATCCTCGCGATTAGTACAGCTTGATGAAAACCCGGCCTCGCGCCGGGTTTTTTGCATTCACGCCCCAACGCAAGGACTCCCCATGCCCGCCCTCGACGACCACGAAGCCATCATCGCCACCACCAAGGAATGGCTGGAAAAAGCGGTGATCGGACTGAATCTGTGTCCATTCGCCAAAAGCGTCTACGTGAAGCAGCAAGTGCGCTACGTGGTCAGCGACGCCAGCCGGCCGGACCAACTGGCGCAAGAACTGGCCACCGAACTGCAATTGCTGGCCGACACCGATCCGAGCGAAATCGACACCACCTTGCTGATCCACCCGCGCGCGCTGCAACGCTTCCTGGATTTCAACGACTTCCTCGATATCGCCGACGCCATCGTCGAGGACATGGGCCTGGACGGCGAACTGCAAGTGGCCAGCTTCCACCCCAAGTTCCAGTTCGAGGGCAGCGGCGTCAACGATATCGAGAACTACACCAACCGCGCGCCCTACCCCACGCTGCACCTGCTGCGCGAAGCCAGCATCGGCCGCGCGGTGGAGGCCTTCCCGCAGGCGGAAGCGATTTACGAAAAGAATATCGAGACTCTGCAACAGCTGGGCCTGGACGGCTGGAAAGCGCTGTTCGCGAACAAGACACCGTAAGCACAAACTCGCCGCGCATTGCCAAGCGCGCCGCGCGCATGGTACACCAACGGGCATCCAACCCTTGGAGTTCAGCCGCCCATGTCGCTCAGGCCCCTGCTGCCGCTCGCCGCGCTATTGTTGAGCGCCTGCGCTTACACCCCGGTGCAGAAACCCGTCGCCGGCGATGATTTCCGCGGCAACGAACTGGGACAAAGCAGCGCCAACCGCATGGCCAACCTGGCCATGCGCGACAATCTGGCCAGCCTGCAAACCCTGCTGGAAAAACTGTACAAGCGCAATCCCAAAGAATGGCGCAAGGCCGGCGCCGCCGACTATCCGTCGGCGCTGCGCCAGGTCATGGCCGCCATCCGCAACAACGCGCCGCTGCCGGCGTTGCGCGGACAGCGCTCCATCGCCGCGATGAGCACCGCCTTCGACCCCGGCTTCGGCGGCGACCGCGCCGGCGCGCTGATCTACGGCATAGGCTCGATGCTGGTGGACGCCTACGGCGGCCGCACCGAGCTGTTCCTGGTGCATGGGCTGGACGCGCAGCAACTGGCCAACGCCTCGCACAATCTGGAAGTGGCCGCCTGGATGCTGAACAACCGCCAAATCAGCGGCGCCCCGGTGCTGCTGTCCAATGAAATCGGCAGCGTGCGCAATCTGTCCTTCGAGCGCGAGTTCGGCAAGATGATGGCCAGACTGGACCTGCTGGCGGAACTGAGCGACGAGAAGCTGCGCCGCAGCGCCATCGATTTCGGCCAATCGCTGATCGCCGGCCCCTTCCTGCAATTCCTGCCGGTCAGCGCCGCCGCCCAGGCGGCGGCTCCGTGAAGCGCCGGACTCAGCCTCGGCGCGGGTGCTTGCCTATCTTGTCGCTATAGAACGCGCGGATGCGCGGCATATCGGCATCGATATCGCCGCTGGGCTGGAACATCGGGCCAAAGCCCGCCTCCTTGCGACTGTAATCCAGATAGGCCAGCGCCACCGGCACGCCGGCGCCGCAGGCAATGTGATAAAAGCCGGTTTTCCACTCGTCCACCGCCTTGCGGGTGCCCTCGGGCGGAATCGCCACCACCAGGCGGCTGGAACGCTGGTACACCTCCACCATCTGCTGCACCAGGGAGTTGTTCTGATGCCGCTTGACCGGAATGCCGCCCAGCCAGCGCATCAGCGGGCCCATCGGGCCGGCGAACAGCGTGTGCTTGCCCATCCAGTAAATCTTGGCCCGCGAGGCGAAGCACAAGGCCAGCGTCAGCGGGAAATCCCAGTTGCTGGTATGCGGCGCGCCGATCAGCACGTATTTGTCCAGCTTGGGGAATTCCCCCCGTAGCTTCCAGCCGCTCAATTTGAGCAGCACGATGGATAGCCAGCGGAACAAGGGCCGGATCACAGGCGTGTCGAAAATGGTGAAGTGCATGAGGGTCCTGAGCAAGGGCCTTGCCGCAGGACGGGAGAGCAACAGTATAGACATGGCGCCGCCCAGCGTCGGGCAAGCGCCAACCACGTGGAAAAACGCCGGAATGTACCTGATAAAACCATCCGGGTAAATCTGTATTGCGAAATACAATCAGGCCACGCAAGCCCATGAATTCAAACGGCAAGCGCGCCGGCTCAGTTCGGCAATGGCACGATGCGGTACACGCAGCGCCGCCCGCCGTCGGCCAGCGCGTGCTCGACGCGCTCCACCGCCGCCGCCGGCCCCAGCACACGCTCAAACAGCGCCAGTTCCGAGCGGCACAAACCCTGGCACTGCCGCGCCGCCGCGCAGATCGGACAATGATTCTCCAATAGCAGCCAGCCGGCGCCGTCCGGCTGCAATTCCGCCATATAGCCTTCCTGGCTGCGTATCCGCGCCAGCGCGTCCAGCCGCTGCGGCAGATCCTCCGCGCCGGACATCGCCCGAAGGTAATCCGCTTCCGACTGCTCTTCGCGGCGCTGAATCAGACGCTCCAGCCCGGCCTCGCCGAATACCGCCCGCACCTGCTCCAGTAATTGCAGCGTCAAGTCCGAGTGGCGGTCGGGAAAACGGCCATGACCGCGCTCGCTCAAACGCCAGAGCTGAACCGGCCTGCCCACGCCCTGGGCCTGGGTTTCCGTCTCCGCCAGCCCCTTCTCCTCCAAGGCCTGCAACTGCTTGCGCGCGCCCATGCTGGTCAGCCCCAGCTCCGCCGCCAGCGCCTGCGCCGTCAGCGCCCCGCGCGTTTTCAGCAGATACAGCGCCCGATCCGCGCTATTCATGCCCGCTCCCGTCACGCTTGCGCCGCATCGCGTATCACCCCCTGCAAACTGACGGCGGCCACCGCGCAGGTCAGCGCGCCCAAGACCAGCACCAGGCGGGTATCCAGAATGGTCAGCACGCTGCCCAGCAAGGCCACCAGCACATTGGCCACGCAGAAAATCGTGGTCAGCAAACCCATCACGCTGCCCTGCCCCAGGCTGGCGAAACGCTCGGAGCACCAGCTGGGCAGGATGGCGTTGTAAATCGCCAGCGGCACGCCCAGCGCCACGATCAGGCCGACGCCGGTCCACGGCAGCTCCGCCAGCAGGCTCAGCGCCAACAAGCCCAGCGCCACCCAGCCGGCATTGAGCCGCGCCAGTTCCAATGGCGCCCGCTGATGCCCAAGCTTGCCCAGCAAGGCGCTGGCCGAGGTCATCAGCACGCACATCGCCGCGGTCACCAGCGCGATGCCGCGACTGTCCAGCCGCGCGTACTCCACCAGCCACAAGGGGTAGAACTCGTAAAACGCGTTGACCCCGATGGCGAACGCCAGCTGCATCCAGAACAAGCGCGCCAGCAGCGGGTCCGCCGCCAAGAGCCGGAAGGAGTGCTGGCCGCGCATCACCTGCAGCAAGGACTGGTCCTGATGCATGCGCTCGCCGGTTTCCGGCAGGAAGGCCAGCAACACCAACAGGCACAGCAACATCGCGCCGGCCGCCAGCAGGAAGGGCACCGCCTCGCCCAGCGGCAAAGTCAGTCCGCCGATCAGCGGCCCCACCAGCCAGCCGGTGTACAGCACCGCATTGAGGATGGCGAAGGAGCGCGCGCGATCAAGCTGCGGATGCAGATCCGCGACAATGGCCCGCGCCACCGCCACATTGCCCTCGGTCAGCCCGGTGACGAAGCGCGCCATCACGAACAGCAAATACCAACGGCTCCACAGCGCATACGCCGTCAGCAGATAGCCGGCGAAGGTCAGCAGCAAGGTGCCGGTCAGCACCCGCCGCCGTCCCAGCCGGTCCGACAAGGCGCCGATCAAGGTGCTGCCCAACAAGATGCCCAGCGGGTTGGCCGCCAATGCCAGGCCCAGCAGCAGCTTGGGCGGCAGGCCCAGGAAATGGTTGAAACCGTCCGGCGCGGAATCCACGAAGATGGGCGCTAGAATGGGATAAGGCATGGCCACGCCGGCCGTGCTCATCAGCGCCACCAGACAGACTGTCAGCAGAATCAGTTTTGGATGGGAAACATTCATGACGCATACCAATTGCACGATGGCCCATGCTAAACCGGCCCCGGCAATAAGTAAACAAAATGGTTTATTTAAATTTTCTTCCCCGCGGACAAACATCAATACAGCATATGGAATGCTGTACGTATGGTTACGAAATGGCGTGCAAAAAAAGGAACCAGATGGCATTCCCGGCGTCTCAAACAGCACAAGACCTACTTTATGTTTTTGGAGACTCTCATGACATCGATTACCAGCAAGCCCGCCTTTAAAGCGATTGCCGCCAGCCTGCTCGCCGTCAGCCTATTGTCCGGCTGCGCCAATATGTCCAAGCGTCAGCAAAACACCGCCATCGGCGCGGCCGCCGGCGCCGTGCTCGGCTCCGTGCTCACCGGCGGCGACGCCATCGGCACCGTGGGCGGCGCGGCGGTGGGCGGCGTGATCGGCCACCAGACCGGCAAACGCTGAAACCCAGCCTGATTTCACCGAGCCAGCCTTGCGCTGGCTCTTTTGTTTTGTGCGCCGCGCCCATATCATCAAAGCACTAGCATCACGGGCCACGCCATGACTTCCACCGCACGCATGAATTGGGAACGACTCCTCTCCACCAAACGCTTCAAGGTCATCCAGGGCCAAGTCAAGGAGACCCGCACCCCGGCCACCGAGGAAGGCAGCCCCGGACTGCGCACCGATTTCCACATCGACCACGACCGCGTGGTGTTCTCCAGCGCCTTCCGCCGGCTGGGACGCAAGACCCAGGTCCACCCGCTGGCGCGCCACGATCACACCCACAACCGCCTGACCCACAGCGTGGAAGTGGCCAGCGTGGGCCGCAGCCTGGGCAACCGCGTCGGCATGATGATGCAGCACGCCCGCCTGCTGCCGGACAACTACACTCCGCACGACATCGGCTCCGTGGTGCAAGTGGCCTGCCTGGCTCACGACATCGGCAATCCGCCATTTGGCCACACCGGCGAATACGCGCTGCGCGACTGGTTCCGCGCCGAGCGCAACGCCCACTGGCTGCACGGCCTGGCGCCGGAGGAAATCCGCGACGTGCAGACCTACGAAGGCAACGCCCACGGCCTGCGCATGCTGGCCACGCTGGAGATGTACACCGGCGAAGGCGGCATGCGCCTCACCGCCGCCGCGCTGGGCGCGCTGATCAAATACCCGTGGACATCGGACGCCGAAGCCGCCCAGGCGCGCGACAAATTCAATATCTACCGCACCGAGCTGCCCTATTTCCAGCGCGTGGCCGCGGAGCTGGGCCTGCTGCCCAAGGGCGTGATGCAATGGAGCCGCCACCCGCTGTCCTACCTGATGGAAGCCGCCGACGACATCTGCTACGCCATCCTGGATCTGGAGGACGCGGTGGAAATCGGCATCCTGGACTTCAAGGAATTCGAAACCCTGTTCTCCGGCTTCACCGAATACGAACGCATCTGGGACATGCAGGATGTGCGGCAGAAATGCGGCACCCTGCGCGGCATCGCCATCGGCCGCTGCGTCAGCGAAGTGGCGGAGAAATTCATGCTGCACCACGACAGCCTGCTGCGCGGCGAATTCCCGGCCAAGGACTTGATCAATCTATGCGGCTCGCAGGTGCAGGACGCGCTGATTCACGCCAAGGAACTGGCCAGCACCCGCGTCTACCGCCACCGCACCAAGCTGGTGACCGAACTCGCCTCCTACCCATGCATGGCCGGCATCCTGGACGCGCTGATCCCCGCCGCCCACGCTTACATCAGCAAGGGCGCCGAGCGCCTGAGCCCGCGCGAACACCTGGCCATGGGCTTGCTGGAACAGCATATCCGCGGTGACGACAGCCTGTATCAGGCCTATATGAAAGTATTGGACTTCGTCGGCGGCATGACCGACAACTACGCCGCCAACCTGGCGCGCGACATTTCCGGCGTGGGCATTCTGTAACTCCGCCCCGCCGTATTTTCGGCAGTTAAAAAAACAGAAAGACAGGAATGCAGCACACCACCCGTTTTTGCATCGTCCGCCATGGCGAAACCGACTGGAACCGCGAATATCGATTGCAAGGCCACACCGACATCCCCCTCAACCCCACCGGCCAGGAACAGGCGGCCAGCCTGGGCCGCGCGCTATGGCCGGGGCGTTACGCCTTCGACGCGCTCTACGTCAGCGACCTAACCCGCACCCGCCAGACCGCCGCGCCGCTGCAAGCCGGCCTGGGCCTGGCGCCCACCTACAGCGCCGCGCTGCGCGAGCGCCACATGGGCGTGTTCCAGGGCCTAACCTATGCCGAGGCGGAACAGAGCATCCGCGACGACTATCTGCAACTCAAATCCCGCGATCCGGACTACGACCTCAAGGGCGGGGAAAGCCTCAATGTCTTCATGCGCCGCATCGGCGACGGCTTCACCGACATCGCTCGCCGCCACCTGGGCCAGACCCTGCTGGTGGTCACCCACGGCGGCGTGCTGGAAATGATGTATCGGCTGGCCACCGGCAAACCGATGTCCGAAGCCCGCGACTTCCCCATCCCCAACGCGGCCTTGAACTGGCTGAGCTATTGCGATGGACACTGGCGCGTGGACCAATGGGCCGACGAATCCCACCTGGCCGCCGCGCTGGACGAAATCCAGTAAACACGGCAGCCGCTGTAAGCCGCGGCTGCGCCTGGCGACTCACTGCCAAGCGCCCATCACGGAGAACCTCATGAGCACCCGCAAAACCGATCAAGAATGGCAAGGGCAGCTGACGCCGGAACAATATCGCGTCACCCGCCAGGCCGGCACCGAACGCCCGTTCAGCGGCGAACACTATACCCGCACCGAGAACGGCGACTATCACTGCGTCTGCTGCGGCACCCTGCTGTTCCACAGCGATAGCAAGTACGACCCCGGCTGCGGCTGGCCCAGCTTCTGGGCCGAAGCCGCCGGCGCGCGCATCGCCCGCATCGTCGACCACTCCCACGGCATGACTCGGGTCGAAGTGCGCTGCTCGGAATGCGACGCCCACCTGGGCCACGTCTTCCCGGACGGCCCCGAACCCAGCGGCGAGCGCTACTGCATCAACTCGGTGGCGCTGACGTTCACGCCCAAGGTTTGAGCAGTAGTGTTGTAGCCAATGCGAGCCGGATCGCCGTTGGTTCAACTGCGCTATGGCCCGCAATCAAAACCCGTTGCGGCTTCATGCTTGGCGTCCCTCCGTGATTTCGCTTAATGCCAGGTGCTGTAAGAGCATGATCGTCTTGCCGTCGACGATCTCGCCGCTTTTGACCAAACGCAAAGCGGTCCGCAGCGGCATTTCGAGCACCTCAAGATCCTCGCCCTCGTCTTCGATGCCGCCGCCATCGCTTACGCGCATGGACGCGTCGTAGTCCCCCAGATAGAAATAGAGCTTCTCGGTCACTGACCCCGGACTCATGTAAGCCTCAAATACCTTGCGGATATTGCTCACGCGGTACCCAGTCTCCTCTTCCGCCTCTAGGCGTATGCGCTCTTCCGGCGTGGCGTTGTCGAGCAAGCCCGCGGCCGCCTCGATCAACATGCCATCGTGTCCGTTGACGAACACCGGCATCCGAAACTGGCGCGTGAGCACGACATTTCCCGTGCGCCGGCAATGCAACAGGATGGTTGCGCCGTTGCCGCGATCGTATGTTTCCCTGCTTTGACGCTGCCACCTGCCGTCTCGGCGCAGAAAATCGAACGTCACCTTCTTCAGCGTGTACCAATTGTCGGAGAGTACGGTGGACTCGACGATGCGAACCCGGTCTTTCGTTGCAGCCATGGCGCCTCCAGTCGACAGCTAATAGCGGTGATGGTATCGTGCACATTCGTGCAACATCAAGATATTTCGTGCAAACATATGCTAACGACACAACGTAAGAAAGCCATCCTGGACGCGCTTGCTCGCGATGGCCAAGTGCTCGCCGGCGAGTTGAGCGTGGAGTTCGGCGTATCGGAAGACACGATTCGCCGGGACTTGCGTGAACTCGCTTCGGAGGGGTTATTGCAACGCGTTCACGGCGGCGCGTTGCCCGTTTCTCCTGCGCTCGCACCGTTCGAGCGGCGCCGGGACATTGAATCGGCCGCCAAGCAAAGGATTGCACGGCAAGCGGCCGCGATGATCGCCCCCGGGCAGACAGCGATCATTGATGGCGGCACCACGTCGGCATTGCTGGTCAAGGCACTGCCCGCTGATCTGCGGGCGACGATCGTCACGCATAGCCCAAGCGTCGCCACGGCGCTCGCCGAGCATCCTTCGGTCGAAGTCATTCTGATAGGTGGACGGCTGTACAAACATTCGATCGTCGCCGTCGGCGCCGCCGCGATCGAGGGCATCTCGCGCATCCATGCGGATTGGTACTTCATGGGCGTGACCGGTGTTCACCCCACGGCGGGTCTGAGCACCGGAGATTTTGAGGAAGCCGCGATCAAGCGCGCGCTCGCTGCGCGCGCGGCGGAGACGGTCGTGCTGGCGTCGTCGTCGAAACTCAATGCGGCGTCGCCTTTCGTCATCGGTGAGATCACGCTCGCACAAACCATCGTCGTCGAGAAGGACGCCGACCGGGAATTGATGAGACAGATCGAAATAGCGGGGGTGACGGTCGTGCGTGCATAGTGCTGCGGCAAGAGCCTGTTGCTGATCTCGCAAGCTCGGACAAGGCCAGGCGAAAACCGCTGAGAGAGCGGAATGAGCAAGTGGCACATGAACATTTCGAAGCTGTTTTCAACGCCGTATCGCCGCAGCGCAGCAGACTTTGAACAGGTTCTAAGAGCCGCTAACAAAACCTCGCAGAGAACCTGAGCCAAGGCGTGCCGACGCAGGCAGTACAAGTAGTACGACAAGGAGGCACAACGCAGGATCAGGGGTTTTGTTAGCGGGTCTAAGAACGCCACGAAGGCCCGCAGGCTTGGCCTACAACATCAGCCGGCCTTCAATGCAGGTCACCGCATTGCCGCCTATCCACACCTCATTGCCCACCTGCTCCACCTCGATGCACCCGGCGCGCCCCATGCTCAGCCCCTGGCTGACGCGGTAGCGCGCCGGCGCCAGTCCGGCCCCCAGCAGCCACTGGGCAATGCCGGCGTTCAGGCTGCCGGTGGCCGGGTCTTCGGGCATGCCGTCGCCGGAGATGAAGGCCCGCACCTCGAACTGGGCGTCGCTATCATCGTGCCGCGGGTCGCAGCGGGCGATCACCCCCACCGCCAGCCCGCTCAGCGCCGGATAGTCCGGTTGCAGCTCCAGCACCTGCTGACGCTTGGCCAGCATCACCGCCAGCCAGCCGGCGCCGTTGTCGACCCACTGGGCGGCGATGATCGCCTCGGGCGCCAGGCGCAGGCCCAGGCGCACCCGCTCCAGCAGCTCCTCATCCACCGGACCGGAGCGCAGCAGGGGCGGCGCCAGGAAAGCCAACTGCCTCCCCTGGCGGCGGATCCGCACCAGCCCCACCGCGCATTCCTGAATGATCTCCTCCCCCTGTGGCACGCCGCCGGACTCCAGCCAGGCGTGGCAACTGCCCAGGGTTGGATGACCGGCGAACAGCAGTTCGTGCAGGGTGGTGAAGATACGCAGACGGTAGTCCGCCCGCGGGTCCCTGGGCTGGAGAATAAAGGTGGTCTCGCTGAGGTTGGTCCAGTTGGCGAAGGTCGCCATCTGCCGCTCATCGAGCCCGTCGGCGTCGAACACGACAGCAACCGGGTTGCCCTTGAGGGGCGTGGAACTGAAGACATCGACCTGCTTGAAGCCCAGGGCGCTCATGGAATGTCCTGTTGGTATTTTACTGGGACGGCTAGTCTACGCCCAAACCCGCCTCATCACCCATCAAGCCAACTCGGCCCGAATCAAACGGATGCCTTCTTGGTAGCTGGTCACCGGGAAATCGGGGAAGCGGCGTTTGAATTTGCTGGAATCGAACAGATTGTCGCTTGCATAGCGGGGCAACAATTCCCGGATCTCTCTGGCCGGCTTGGAAAACAGGCCGACGGCGGTCAACGTCCATTTGCCGATCAGCGCGTAAGCAGCCTCGCTGCCGAACGCCTCGCACGCCATGGTGGCGAGTTGCCCGTAGGTCGGCCGGTCTTCGCAGCAGGGCAAGTGCCAGGTCTGGCCAAATGCGTCCGGCGTGTTGCCCAGCGCCGCCAGCGCCCGGCTCGCGTCCGGCGTCCAGATCAGGGTTCTTCTGGTGTCGTCGCGCAGCGGCACGCGCGGCCTGCGGCCCTGCTTGAGCGGGTCGAACAGCAGCGCGTTGGTGATGCTTTGCGTATTGCCCGGCCCGTAGAACTCGGGGGCCCGCCCGATGAGCACGGGAATCTCGCCGCGCGCCATCTCCTGCAACACCATGGCGGCCATCGCCGCCCTGACCCTGCCTTTGCGGCCCATCGGCGCGAAAGGCGTTTCCTCCGTCAGGATTCTGTCGTCCTGCGGATACATATAGGTGTTGTCGAAATAGGCGAACTTGGCGCCCTCCGCCCGGCACGCGTCCAGCGCGTTTTTCAACATCAGCGGGAACTGCGTCTCCCACAGCTTGCTGTCCGGCGGCAGCCCGGCGGTGAAATAGACCAGATCGCTGCCCCTGACCGCCTCGCGCGTCTGCCCGGCATCCAGCAAGTTTGCGGGCAGCAGCGCATCGCTGGCGTTGACTTTACGCGGATTGCGGCTGACCAGCCGCAAATCGCTGCGGTAGTTATCGTGCAGCTCGCGGGCGAGTTCCACCGCGATCTGGCCATTGGCTCCAAGTATGGTTTGCATATGCTTCGTGGGGTCTTGAGTAGGGAATGAGGTGCGTGGATTCAGCGGCCGGGCCGCGCGCTATTTGTCGACGGCAAGGCCCAGGCTAGCCATCACCCGCGCGGCATTGAGCTTGCAGTCCATGCCTTCCGGCTTGGACTCGATCAGCTGAACCAGGGATTGGATCTGCGCCTTGCTGTGCGCCAGGCGCGCCTCCAGCGCTTCGATATCCGCCACCTTGCGCTGGAGGATGGCGATCAGCTCATCATGCCGCCAGGACGAAACATCCGCCGGCAGCAGGCGCTTGATTTCCTCCAGCGAAAAACCGGCCTGCTGGGCATCGCCGATGATGGTCAGCAAGATCACCGCTTCCGGCGGGTAATCCCGGTAGCCGTTCGCCTGCCGGCTGGCGATCCTCAGCAAGCCCTTGGCTTCATAGAAGCGAATCGCCGACGCCGCCATGCCGGCGCGCTTGGCCAGTTCACCGATTTTCATGCGCGTCCTGACCCAGGCCAGGCTGACCGTCAGCTTGCCGCGAGTGTGCCGCCGGCAAGGCGGCCAGCAAGGCCCGCGCCACTTCCTTGCTGGAGCCGGGGTTCTGGCCGGTGACGATACGGCCATCGGTCAACACGAAGCTGCCGAAGGGCAGCCATGACTTTTCGTAGCGCGCGCCTCGGGCTTCCATCTCGCTCTGCAGCCAATAGGGCACTTGGTCCTTGACCCCGGACAGCGTTTCTTCGAGATTGGAAAATCCGGTCACGCGGCGGCCTGCAATCAATGGCCTGCCGTCGTCCGCCTCAAGCTCCAGCAGCCCGGCCGCGCCATGGCAGACCGAGGCCACAATGCCGCCATGACGATAGATGCTTTCCGCCGCTCGCTTGAGCGCCTGATTGTCGCGGAAGTCCCATATCGTGCCGTGGCCTCCGGTGTAGAAGATGGCCAGGTAGGCATCCGGGTCGATGTCCGCCGCCGCTCTTGTCGCTTGCAGCCGCGCCATGAAGACCGGGTCGCGCAGGCGCGCTTTCGCCGCGGCGTCGGCATGGGGCCAGCCCAGGCTGCGAGGGTCCAGCGGCACCGCGCCGCCCTTGGGGCTGACGAAATCCACCGCGTAGCCGGCGGCCGTCAGCACATCGTAGACATGGGTCAACTCGGCGAGCCACAGCCCGGTGCCATCGTTTCTGTCCGGATAACGGTCGTGGCTGGTCATGACCAACAGCACCTTGCCAAGGCGGGCGGCTGACGCCGGCGCCGATTCGGCCGCGGCGGTTTTCATCATCAATGGCGACATGGCGAATAAGGCAAATCTCTTGAAAGTCAGCATGGGCGACACCCTGTGAAGAATAGAACATTCCGCCATGCCTTCCGCCTAGAGCCTGTTCAATGTCTCGCGAGCAAGGGCGAGACAAGGCGAAAACAGGCTCTTAGGCTGGTGATGGCAAGCGCCATGCTAAGCTTCAAGTTCGCTTCAATGTCAACCACGGATTTTCCGGCCGCAACGCCGGCGCGGCGGCCAAACAAAAAGGCAGCGCCGCCGTTCCGGCGACACTGCCCTTGATGATCACCGCCAGAACCCAGTCGGCTTAGAAGCTGTTTACGATCTGCTGCGCGTCGGCGATACGGCGTTGAAAACAACTTCGAAATGCTCATGTACCACGAGTATTCGGCTTTTTCGCTCGTTTCCGCCTTGGCTCGCGAGATCGTAAACAGGTTCTTAGCGCTTGCCGGCCGCCTCTTCGCGCCGGCGCTTGGCTTCTTCCAGCAAATACACCTGGTAGTCGTCCAGATCGCCGTCAAAGTCGCTGACGCCGCCGCGCGACACCAGCCAGAACTCGTCGCAGACCGCGCGCAACAGCGCGCGATCGTGGCTGACCAGCATCACCGAACCCTCGAACTCGTTCAGCGCCACGCTCAGCGCCTCGCGCGTGGCCAGGTCCAGGTGGTTGGTCGGTTCGTCCAGCAGCAATAGATTGGGGCGCAGCCAGACTATCATGCACAGCACCAGCCGCGCCTTCTCGCCACCGCTCATGCTGCCCACCGCCTGCTTGACCATGTCGCCGCTGAAATTGAAGGTGCCCAGGAAGTTGCGCAGGCCCTGCTCGCGGCAATCGTTGGCCGGCGGACGCAGCTGCGCCGGCGTTTCGCGCGCCAGGCGCAGCATATGCTGCAGCGGATCGTCTTCCGGCCGCAGCACGTCCAGCTCCTGCTGCGAGAAGTAACCGATGTTCAAGCCCTTGCCGCGGATGATCTCGCCGCCGGTGGCCGCCAGCGCCTCGGCCACCGTTTTCACCAGCGTGGACTTGCCCTGGCCGTTGGCGCCCAGGATGCCGATGCGCTGCCCGGCCAGCACCGAGCGGTTCACGCCCTTGACGATCACGGTGGGCGGCGCGCCTTCCGCCGCCCCCTCCGCCGCCGGATAGCCGAAGGAAGCCTGTGACATGGTCAGCATCGGGTTGGGCAGGCTGCTCGGCTCCTTGAAGCCGAACTGGAAGTCGGCTTCGGTCAGCACCGGCGCGATCTTCTCCATCCGTTCCAGCGCCTTGACGCGGCTTTGCGCCTGCTTGGCCTTGCTGGCCTTGGCCTTGAAGCGGTCGATGAACTTTTGCAGGTGCGCCATCTTCTCCTGCTGCTTGGCCAGCACCGCCTGCTGCAGAATCAACTGTTCCGCGCGCATGTCCTCGAACTTGCTGTAATTGCCGCCGTAGCGCACCAGCTTGCCGTGATCGATGTGCAGGGTGACATCGGTCACCGCGTCCAGGAATTCACGGTCATGGCTGATCACCACCATGGTGCCGGCGTACTGCTTGAGCCAGGCCTCCAGCCACACCAGCGCGTCCAGGTCCAGGTGGTTGGTCGGCTCGTCCAGCAGCAACAGGTCGGATGGGCACATCAGCGCGCGCGCCAGTTGCAAACGCATGCGCCAGCCGCCGGAGAAGCTGTTCACCGGCCGCTGCAGCTCGGCCACGCTGAAGCCCAGGCCCAGGATCAGCGCCTGCGCCCGCGCCGGCGCATCATGCTCGCCGGCGTCGTTCAACGCGGTATAGGCATGCGCCATGCGCATATAGTCCTCGCCCGCCTCGGCTTCGGCCACTTCGCGCCGCGCCGCCAGCAGGACGGTATCGCCCTCCACCACGAACTCGGTGGCGGTCTGCGAAGTCTCGGGCATGTCCTGCGCCACTTGCGCCATTCGCCATTGGCTGGGGATGGAGAAATCGCCGCCGTCTTCATGCAGATTGCCGTTCAATACCGCGAACAGCGAGGACTTGCCCGCGCCGTTGCGCCCTACCAGGCCCACTTTTTCACCGGGATTGATATTGACTGTTGCGCCGTCCAGCAAGACTTTGGTGCCACGACGCAGCACCACGTTTTTCAGAATGATCATTGGGAATTGCGGTATTACGAAATTTTAGAAAACAGGAAACCACGGTCCGCGACTATTCGCGGCCCGGCGGAATATCATGCGTGCGCCACGCCCGCGGCCCAGAACATGCCGGGGATTATACGCAGATGCGGGCTTCACTGGCGGAACGCTTGTCGCGTGACAAGGACCCGCTTGGCCGCTCACGCCTCAAGCGGGTTCAAGGGCAGCAAGCCGCGGCGCTCGTCGAAGCGATAGCGCCTGAAGCGGTCCTGGAAGTCGTTGCCGCCGGCCACCCGGGCAAACGACTGACCATCGATGGCCACAGACTTGATATAGTACCTCTCGTGCGGCGGCTTGCTGTCGTCCATCGCCGCGCTCCAGGCCATGTCGCCCAACACGATCAGCGCATCCACCGAGGAATCGACGAATTTATAAAGCCTGGGGGCCTGACCCTCGCAATACGCCAGCGCCTGCGGCGCGTTACCGGCGAAGATATTGCAGTGCCACAGGATATTGCCGTCGGTGTAGTAGCTGTCGCTCAGCGCCCGCATGGAGCGGGGCTGGGCTCCTTCCAGCACATAGCTGAGCGCCGGGCTGAATTCCATTCTTTGACCACCAGCTGCCTCCGCATCGTCCACCATGATGGTTTTCCCGGCCACATCGGCGTAGACCTGAACGCCATCGGTATACAAGCAGCCTATCCTGGCCGGGTGCTCAGGGCTGGCGTTGGCAATGGCGTCGATGGCGGCCAGCGCGCGCAGTATCTCGCGGTCCAGCCAGCGGCCCTGGCTGTCCGGCGCGCCCAGCAGCGGCATGGCCTGCAACCACTCGCGGAACCAGGCCGGATCGCCGGCATCGCCCGGCCCCGCTTCGGACCAGTCGACAATGGCGTCCGCAACCGCACCAGGCTTGCCCGCCTTGCCGCGGCAAGAGACAAGCTCCTGCCACAATCGCTTCAGGAAGCTCGCGTCATCGCGGCTCTGCCGGCTGGAGCCATCCCGCAGACAGGCGGCGAACTGCAGGGTCTTGTCTGTGCGCTGGTAGCGGCACAATAGCGCATTCCCGGCGACGGGGTCGCAGCACTGCGCCAGGTAATCGGCCAAGGCGTCGAGCACGCTGCAAACCGCTAGGCCATCGATAGCCACCGGCCGGGCCAGCCACTTGTTGAATCCCTGGTTGGACAAGGGGATCTCAGCATAAAACACCAGGGCCTCAGACATCGGCAACCTCCTCATCCGCGCCGTCCATATAGACCGAGCACTCCTGGAACAGCAGATGGGACAAGGCAAGCTCCAGCGAGAAAGCGCCGCTGGCCTGCTTCAGGCGCAATGTTTCTCCGTCCACCTCCAGTTGCAGCGCGCAATAACCCGCCTCGCGCCAGTTGGAGATCCGGATGTCGGCGTCGGCGTGGGCGAACAGCTTGATCACGATGGTATTGTAGTCCCGCCCCCACTGGCCCCATTTCCGGACCTCCATCGCCGGCCGCTGCCGGGTATGCAACTTGAAACTCAACCGCCCGCCCACGTCCAGGCTGATTTGCCCCAAGAACAAGGGCTGTTCCAGGCCGGAGGGAAACAAGTCCAACAAGAATGTGTTGCGGGCGATCCGATTCAATAAATCCATTGCAGCCTCAAGAGGATTGCGGCCGGAAGCCGGCGCGTTCAGCCAAGCTCGAAATCGCCGATGATGTCGGCCAGCCGCGCCTGGCGCAGTTGCGCGTCGTAGCCGGTGCACAGCACCGCCAGCTGGTGATCGTGGCTGTTCACCAGATAATGGCGATAACGGCCGGCATCCTGGCCTTCATGCGTCCACGCCCGCACCGCTTGCAAGTGCGCGCGCAGCCAATCCGACTCCAGCACTTGGTAGAGGGACGAGCCGAATTCCAGCTCGTCCGGGATCAGCGGCGCGCTGTGGCGCTCAACCTTGACCGCGAGCACCCCGTAGAAACGCACGCAGCCCAACACGCCCGGCGCGATGTCGGCATCGTCATCCCAACAATCGAACACCGCCATGGCCTGATCCCGCTGATGCAGGGTCACGACATGGCATTGCGGGTTTTGCCGGAACGGCAGTTCGACTTCGACAATCCTCACATCCGCCTCTCGCTCGCGTGAAATGAAAAAGGCCCGGGCTCGGGACCTGTTTACGATCTCGCGAGCTAGAGCGAGACAAGGCGGAAACGAGCGAAGAGCGAAATGTACACCTGGTACATGAGCATTTTGAGCTTGGTTTCAACGCCCATCTCTATCCATCCCGCCGACGCGCAGCAGATCGTAAACAGGTTCTCAGAGCCCAGGCCCGGTGCGCCCTGGTTCAGACTTCCCAGTATTCCTTTTCCCGGCCCTGAGAGCCGGGGTTCAACTGCTCGCGCAAGCTGCGCAGCTTCTCCGGCTCGCCGCGCACGCGGAACCAGCTGCCCTCTTCCTCCGCGCGTTCTTCCAGCACCTGGCAATGGCTGTAGATCTCGCCGCGCAGTTGCTGCGCCGACCACGGCAGCAGCAGCTCGCCCTCCTCCAGATCGCGCTGGAAAAAGGCGACGATCTGCGCGCGCAGCTCGGCCACTTCCTCGGGACGGCGCGCGCTCATCACCACGCAGTCCGGATAGCGCTGCCGCAACTCGGCGGTCCAAGCCGCCTGCGCGGCCGCGTCGCCGACATGGTCTATCTTGTTGAATACCCGGATGCGCGGCACGTCGTCGGCGCCGATTTCCTGCAGCACCTCATCGGTCACTTCCAGCTGGCGCTGGAAGCCCGGATCGCTGGCGTCGATCACGTGCAGCAGCAAGGCCGCGTCCAGCGCCTCTTCCAGCGTGGACTTGAACGAAGCCACCAGGCCGTGAGGCAGGTTCTTGATGAAACCGACGGTATCGCTGACCAGCACCCGCGGCACGCTTTCCGGGTAGATCGCGCGCACCGTGGTGTCCAGGGTGGCGAACAATTTATTCGCCACCAGCACCTCGCTGCCGGTCAAGGCGCGCATCAGCGTGGACTTGCCGGCATTGGTGTAGCCCACCAGCGACACCCCGCCCAGGCCCTGCCCCTGGCGCTCAAGCCGGCGCGCGCGCTGGGTCTTGCGTTCCAGCTCCATCGCAACGATTTCGCGCTGCAGCTCGGCGATGCGGTCGCGCACCTTGCGCCGGTCCAGCTCGGTATGCGATTCGCCGGCGCCGCGTCCGCCCATGCCGCTGCGCTGCCGGCCTTGCGGGCCGGCCAGCTTGGCCGCCTCGCGCAAGCGCGGCGCCATATAACCCAAACGCGCGATTTCCACCTGGGCCCGCGCCGCGCGCGAGCGCGCGTTGCGGTGGAAGATCTCTAGGATCACCATGGTGCGGTCCATCACCTCGCAGCCGACCGCCAACTCCAGATTGCGCGCTTGCGACGGCGAGATTTCGTGGTCCACCAACAGGGCGTCGATCTCCACCGTGCCGGCATCCAGAACCGGCGGCGCGTCATCCAGTTCGTCATTGCGCAGGCCGCGATTGACGAACATGCTGATTTCCTCCAGCTTGCCCACGCCCATATAGGCGGTGCGGTCGAAGCTGTTACGCTTTTGCACAAAGGTCCCCACCACTTGGAAGCCCAGGGTCTTGGCCAGCTCGCTCAATTCGGTGAGCGAGGCCTCGAACTCGATATCGCTGACATCGGGCAATTGCACCGAGGCCACCAGGGCATAGCGGGGTTTCTCTTTGACTTCTGTTTGCATGTGCGTATGACTTTAACTTGATAGCGAGCCCAGATAGTACCCGCAAACGGAACTTCCCGCTGCGCAACACGCGTTGCGCCGCCGCCACGCCCCGCTTGACCGGGCGGCGGACAGCGCCGATACTCCTGCCGCTTCAAGCACCCTAGCCGTCAAGCCTCCCCATGTCCTTCACCTCACTGGGCCTGTCGCCCGCGCTGGCCCAGGCCGCCAGCGCTCAAGGCTATCTGGCCCCCACCGCCGTCCAGCTCGCCGCCGTCCCCGCCATCCTGCAAGGCCACGATGTGCTCGCCACCGCGCAAACCGGCTCCGGCAAAACCGCGGCTTACTGCCTGCCGCTGCTGCAGCAATGGCTGGCGGGCAGCCAGGCCGCGCCGCGCCAGACGCACACGCTGATCCTGCTTCCCACGCGGGAACTGGCGGCACAAGTGGGCGACACCCTGCGCCAACTGGCCCGGGACCTGCCGCGCCGGCCCAAGATCGCCGTGGTTTTCGGCGGCGTTTCCATCAATCCGCAAATGATGGCCCTGCGCGGCGGCGCCGACATCGTCGCAGCCACGCCCGGCCGGCTGCTGGACCTGCTGGCGCACAATGCGCTGCGGCTTTCCGCCGTCAAAACCCTGGTGCTGGACGAAGCCGACCGCCTGCTCGACCTCGGCTTCGCCGACGAATTGAACCGCGTGCTGGCCTTGTTGCCGCCCTACCGCCAGAACCTGCTGTTCTCCGCCACCTTCCCGCCCGCGGTGCGCGCGCTGGCGGAACAACTGCTGAATCAGCCGCAGCGCATCGACATCGCGCCAAGCGACGCCGCCGCGCCGGACATCCGCCAGCGCGTCATCGAAGTGGACGCGGCGCAACGCACCCTGCTGCTGCGCCATCTGCTGCACACCCATGGCTGGGAGCGCGTGCTGGTCTTCGTGGCCAGCCGGCATAGCGCCGACCGGGTGGCCGGCAAACTGCAGGCCGCCGGCATCCGCGCCGCCGCGCTGCATGGGGATTGCAGCCAGGGACAGCGCGGCCAGGTGCTGGCCGATCTCAAGTCCGGCCGTCTGCAAGTCCTGGTGGCCACCGACGTGGCCGCGCGCGGCATCGACATTGCCCGCCTGCCGGCCGTGGTCAACTACGACCTGCCGCGCTCGCCGGTGGATTACACCCACCGCATCGGCCGCACCGGCCGCGCCGGCGCCAGCGGCGAGGCCATCAGCTTCGTCAGCGCCGATTGCGCCGCGCATTTCCAATTGATAGAAAAACGCCAGCGCTTGCGGCTACCGCGCGAGCGCATCGCCGGTTTCGAACCCAAGGCCGCCGCGCCGGAAACGGCCGTGCCGGCAAACGACGGCAATGGCGGCATCAAGGGCAAACGCAAGAGCAAGAAGGACAAGCTGCGGGAAGCGGCGGCACGGGAACAGGCCGAACGGTCTTAAACCTGCTCAACATCGCGCCGACGCGCAGCAGGCCTTGAACAGGCTCTTAGCCGCGCCCGGCGCCGACCGGCGCCATGGGCGTGGCCGCGTCGAGCGGCATTGCCGCCGCATGGAACGGGCCTGGCCGCCCGGCCGGCGCCGGGAAGCCATGCCGGCTTCAGGCCTGGCCCTCGGGCAGATGTTCATGGAAGAACGGCGCCAGCCGCGCCAAGGCCTGCGCCACCGGTTCCGGCTGATCGTATAGATCGTAGTGCGAGCAGCCCTCGACCAACACCATCTGCTTGACCGGCGACGCCGCGCGGCCATAGATGTCCCAGCCGTCGCGATACGCGCCGAAGCCGCCCGGCTTGTCGCCCATCACCACCATCAGCGGCTGCGTCAACAAGCGCTCGGCCTGCTGGAAGGCATCCCAGGCCATCGCCGCGCCATTGAAGGACAGCAGGCCGCTGCCGGCGCCGTTGGGCTGCTGGCCGCGCGGCGTCTTGTAATAGTCGGTGGCCTCCAGCACATCGATGTCGGTGATGCCGGCCTGGCGGGCCTCCGCCACCGAGGCGGGCAGATAGGAGATCAGATGGCGCGCCGCGCCCTGCGCTTCCGCCGCGCGTTGGCCGGCCATCGCCTCCAGCGCGCCGACCGGATCGAACTGGCTGAAGCCCTCCCGCATCAGCCGGCCGAAATTCACCCCGGTGATGGCAGCCAGCGCCTTGATGCGGTAATCCGTCATCGCCGCGTGCACCGCATAACCGCCGCCGCCGCAGATGCCGATCGCGCCGATGCGGCCGGCGTCCACATAGGGCAGCGACTGCAGGTAATCGATGGCGAAGCGGATATCGGACACCCGCAGCGCCGGGTCCTCGATGAAACGCGGCTCGCCGCCACTGGCGCCCTGGAAGCTGGCGTCGAAAGCCAGCACCACGAAGCCCTCGGCCGCCAGTCCGCGGGCATAGACCTTGCCCGATGTCTGCTCCTTGCAACTGCCGATGGGATGAGTGCTGACCAGCGCCGGATAACGCCGCGCCGGATCGAAACCGGGCGGCAGATACAGATCGGCGGCGGAATCCCAGCCCAGGTTGCGGTAAGTCACCGCCTTGATGCTTATGCTCATGTCCAATGCTCGCTATGAAAAAACCTGAAAATGAAAAATGCGGGCCGCGGCTCAGCTCAGCGTCGCTTGGAAGCACGGCGGCGGCAAAGACGGCTACGCTTTGTCAGTGCATGGTAGGCAGTTGATTAGCATTGAACAAGAACACAAAACGGACTACAGTGCTAAGCCCAAGTTTACAATTTAAGGCCAGAGCATGGACCCCTCGCTGCTGCCTTCGCTAGCCTGGTTCTGCCGCGTGGCCGAGCATCGCAGCTTCACCCGCGCCGCCGCGGAAATGGGCGTTTCCCGCGCCGCGCTGTCGCAAAATCTGAAAAACCTGGAGCGGCGGCTGAACGTGAAGCTGCTCTATCGCACCACCCGCGACATGTCGCTGACCGAGGAAGGCCAGCGCCTGTTCGCCGTGCTGCAAGACGCGCTGCAATCGATAAACGGCGCGGTGCGCACCGTGGGCGAAGCCAAGGCCGAGCCCAGCGGGCTGCTGCGGGTCAACACCTCGCGCTTTGCCGCCAAGGTGCTGGTGGAGCCGCACCTGCCGGAACTGCTGGCGCGCCACCCCAAGCTGCAACTGGAACTGGTGATGAACGACGGCTTCGCCAACATCATCGCCGAGGGCTGCGACGCCGGCATCCGCCTGGGCCAAAGCCTGGCCGAGCACATGACCGCGGTGCCCATCACCCCGCCGCTGGAAATGGCGGTGGTTGCCACGCCGGACTACTTCGCGCGCCACGGCCTGCCGCAGAGCCCGGCGGAACTGACGCGCCACAACTGTCTGCGCTACCGCCACACCAGCAGCGGCGCCGTCTATCAATGGGAATTCTCGCCGCCGGACACCGAGGGCGGCGACTTCGTCGTCGAACCCATCGGCAATTACACCACCAATGACGACGACAGCATGATGCGCGCCGCGCTGCAGGGCATAGGCCTGATGCAGCACATCGAAATCGCCGTGCGCGCACAGCTGCAAAGCGGCGCGCTCCAACGCGTGCTGCGCCCATGGTGCAAGCCCTTCGCCGGCTTCTATCTCTATCTGCCCTCGCGCGAGCAGATGCCGGCCAAGGTCCGCGCCTTCATGGACTTCATGGTGGAGAAAAGGGAAGGCTGGCGCCAGACGCCGTGACGGCCGGAAACGAACAGGGCCGCCCCACTGGGGACGGCCCTGTCTTCATTGGCAAGCGGCTTGGCCGGCAAGGCCCTACAAGGCTTGCGGATCGATCTCCGCCACGCTCTCGAACACATAATCCGGCTGATAGGGAAACTGCTCCATGGACTCGCGCGACGACACCCCGGACAACACCAGCGCGGTGCCCATGCCGGCCTCGATGCCGCCGACGATGTCGGTGTCCATGCGGTCGCCTATCATCACCGCCTCCTCCGGATGCACGCCCAGCTTGCGGGTGGCCAGCATCATCATCAGCGAGTTAGGCTTGCCCACGATATAGGGCTTCTTGCCGGTGGCGGCCTCGATGGCGGCCAGCAGCGTGCCGGCGGCCGGCTCGTAACCGCCGCCCTCGATCGGATCTATCATGTCCGGATTGGTGCCGATGAACTTGGCGCCCTGGTCGATGAAGCGCACCGCCTTCTTGATCTGCTCAAAGCTGAAGGTTTGCGACTTGGCCACCACCACGTAATCGGGGTGGGATTCGGAAATGGAAAAACCGACGTTGTACAACTCGTTGATCAGGCCGGCGCCGCCCACCACATAGGCGGTGGGCATCGCCTTGCGCGTCTGGCTGCGCAAAAACATCGCCGTCGCCATCGCGCTGGTGATGAAGTTGTCTTCCGTCACGCCGCTGATGCCCAGGCTCTCCAGCTTCAAGCGCAAATCCAGCGGCGTCTGCTCCGCGTTATTGGTCAGGAACAGGAAGGGCGTGCCCTCCTGCGTCAGGCGGTTGACGAAATCGCGCGCGCCCGGAATCAGTTGCTTGCCCCGATAGATCACTCCATCCATGTCGGAAATGATGCTTTTGCTCATACGGTATATCCAAAACACAAGTGCCGACTCCGCCGGCACGGTGGCGGGCCGCGGCTCATCCGCCGCAACCGTGACAGCATAGCACGGCGCGCCGCCGCTTTGCCGGCCGCGCCTTGACACCCGCCAGCCCCGCCATTACAGTCCCGGGCTGGTGCTCGCAACACCAAATAGCAAGCAGTCCCCCGCGCATCCTGAGAAGCGCGGACTCGTCACGCCCAGCGTTTCCCAATGGGCGAGAGTCCCGCTACCGTGAGGTGCGGGGCACGGCTTGCTACGTGTTGCGAACCTCTCGCCCACTCCCGCGTCTTCGCAAGCGCGGAGGTGGCCATAATCAGCTTCAGCAAGGAGCCGTTATGTCCCAATCTCTGTCCTCCCGATACTCCGCCCTGCCCCCGCTCACCGTATTGCCCTTTGTCCGCCGGCTGCCGCAGCGCGCGCGCATCCACTGCTGGCAAGTGCCGCCGATCCAGGATTACGGCGAAGCCTGCGAAATGGGCCGCGAATACGCCGCCCATCTGCTGCGCCTGCTGCACGGCTGCCCGCAACACGCCGGCAACGGCCTGCTAGGGCTGATCGCGTCCGACATCGACTACGCCGACGCCAGCGCCGCCAAGGGCTTTTGGGTGGGGTTCTTCGACTGCCTGGAACAGGCGATGCTGCTCGCCAGCGATCTTGTCGATGGCTTCGTGCTGGCGGCCATGCTCAACGCGCGCCGCCCGGCCGCCAAACCGCCGCGACGTCGCGGCTCGCGCCGCCGCTCCGCTCCAAGTGACAGTTGACACGGAACCAAGCCACCGGTAACGAACTCTTTCCCTGTACCATCAAAGCCAGATGCACTCATGCCCGCCCCTGCTGACGGCGGGCTCCTTCAGCAGCACGGTCGCGCCCATCCCGGGCGCGACCCATTGCCATCCAGGGAGCGTAAGCACGTATGAACATCGACGCCATCCGCGAGCAGGCCTTCGCCATGCCGCTGACCAATCCCGCCTTCCCCCGCGGCCCCTACCGCTTCACCAACCGCGAGTTCTTCATCATCACTTACCGCACCGACCCGGCCAAGCTGCGCGAGGTGGTGCCCGAGCCATTGCAACCGGCCTCGGACCTGGTGAACTTCGAATTCATCCGCATGCCGGATTCCACCGGCTTTGGCGACTACACCGAAAGCGGCCAGGTGATTCCGGTGCTGCTGGGCGGCGTGGCCGGCAACTACACCCATGCGATGTATCTGAACGACCATCCGCCCATCGCCGGCGGCCGCGAGCTGTGGGGCTTTCCCAAGAAACTGGCCTGCCCGCGCCTGCAAGTGCATACCGATACCCTGGTGGGCGAGCTGGACTACGGCCCGGTGCGGGTGGCCACCGCCACCATGGGCTATAAGCACCATGCTCAGGATGCCAGCGCGCAACAGCGCTCCATGATCAACACCCCCAACTTCCTGCTGAAGATCATTCCGCACGTGGACGGCAGCGCCCGCATCTGCGAACTGGTGCGTTTCTACCTGAAGGACGTGACCGTGCACGGCGTCTGGAGCGGCCCGGCCGCGCTGGCGCTGTTTCCGCACGCGCTGGCCCCGGTGGCGGAGCTGCCGGTGCTGGAAGTGGTGGAAGCGCGCCACATCATCGCCGACCTGACCCTGGGCCTGGGCGAAGTGGAATTCGATTACCTGAATTGAAGCGGTTTACGATACGCGGCGCGGCTCGCGGGATCGTAAACCGGCTCTACGCCGCTCGGCGGCACGTCCCCACTCGACAACGAAGGAGAGCAGCATGCAATTGAACGGCAAAGTGGCCTTGATCACCGGCGCGGCCAGCGGCATAGGCAAGGCCATCGCGGAAACCTACGCCCGGGCCGGCGCGGCGGTGGCCATCGCCGACATCAACCTGGCGGCGGCGCAGGCGACGGCGGCGGAAATCCAGGCCGCCGGCGGCAAGGCGGTGGGCGTGGCGATGGACGTGACCAATGAGGAATCCGTCAACGCCGGCACCCAGGCGGCGGTGGATGCGCTGGGCGCGCTGGACATCCTGATTTCCAATGCCGGCATCCAGATCGTCAACCCGCTGGTGGATTACAAGTTCTCCGACTGGAAGAAAATGCAGGCCATCCACGTCGACGGCGCCTTTCTCACCACCAAGGCGGCGCTGCCGCATATGTACAAGGACAAGCGCGGCGGCACGGTGATCTATATGGGATCGGTGCATTCCCACGAAGCGTCCAAGCTCAAGTCCGCCTATGTCACCGCCAAGCACGCGCTGCTGGGCCTGTGCCGGGTGCTGGCCAAGGAAGGCGCGGAATACAATGTGCGCGCCCATGTGATTTGCCCCGGCTTCGTGCGCACGCCGCTGGTGGAAAAGCAGATTCCGGAGCAGGCCAAGGAGCTGGGCATCAGCGAGGAGGACGTGGTCAAGCACGTGATGCTGGGCAATACCGTGGACGGCGTGTTCACCACGGTGGAAGACGTGGCCCAGACCGCGCTGTTCCTGGCCGCCTTCCCCAGCGCGGCGCTGACCGGCCAATCCGTCATCGTCAGCCACGGCTGGTATATGCAATGACGACGCGGCACAACCCGGCCTGCCCGCACGCCGACGGCCTGTACCAGAGCCGCAGCCTGCCGCCCGATCATCGCTACCAGGTGCTGGCGCTGGTGCTGCAGGGCGGCGGCGCGCTGGGCTCCTACCAGCCCGGCGTCTACCAGGGCCTGGCCGAGGCCGATCTGCACCCCAACTGGGTGGCCGGCATTTCCATAGGCGCGCTCAACGCGGCCATCATCGCCGGCAATCCGCCGGAACGGCGGGTGGAGCAGTTGCGCGCGTTCTGGGAAACCATCTGCCGTCCGCCGATGCTGCCGCCCAGCCCGTTCAGCCATCTGGACAACCGTTCCTGGCCAACGGAGCTGAACGAGCTGGCGTCGGACTGGGAGGCGTGGCGGGCAATGACCGAGGGCCAGAACGGCTTCTACCAACCGCGGCCCTGGTGGCCCGCATCCGTGCACTTGCCGACCAATTGCAGCGTCTACGACACCACGCCCTTGAAGAGCACGCTGGAGCGGTTCGCGGATTTCGACCGCATCAACGACAGCAATCAGATGCGGGTGTCGGTGGGCGCGGTCAATCTGCACAACGGCAACTTCGTCTATTTCGACAATACCCATCAACGGCTGCGGCCCGAGCATTTCATGGCTTCCGGCGCGCTGCCGCCCGGCTTCCCGGCGGTGGAGATAGACGGCGAGTACTACTGGGACGGCGGCCTGGTGTCCAACACCCCCTTGCAGCAGGTGCTGGCCACCGAGCCGCGCAAGAACTCGCTGATCTTTCAGGTTGACCTATGGAGCGCCAAGGGTGAGCCGCCCACGGACATGAAGGCGATCACGATGCGGCAGAAGGATATCCAGTACTCCAGCCGCACCCGCCAGATCACCGACATGATGAAACGGGAGCAGAACTACCGCGGCCTGCTGCGGCAATTGATGGAGTTGATCCCGGAGGCGCAGCGCGAGCACCCGGCCTATCTGCGCGCGCGGGAACTGGCCTGCGGCCGGCTATTGAAGGTGATACACCTGATCTACCAGGACAAGGAGTACGAAAACCACCACAAGGACTATCAATTCGGCGCTCAGACCATGCGCATGCACTGGGCCAGCGGCTATCAGGACATGTGCCGCACGCTGCGCCATCCGGACTGGCTGGCGATGCCATCGCCGGACCGTCCCTTCGTCGCTCACGACATCCACCGCTGAGGCCGAGGCGGGGCCTGGCCCCGCCCCTGCTCAACGAGCTTCCCTGGCGAGGCCTTGGCCGGTCACGCCGACGCCGCCCGCCGTCCCAGCTCCAGCCAGTCCTGCACCGCCGGCCGCCGCCATTGGCGCTCGGCGTAGGCGGCCAAGCGCGGCGGCAGCACATCGTCGTATTGCAGCCGTTTCAGCATCAAGGCGAGATCGGTGTCGGCCAGACACCAGGCGCCGAACAAGTCGCCGCCATCGGCCGGCAGCAGTTGCTCGACCGCGTCGATCAGCTTGCCGGCCGCCTGGCGCGCTTCCGGCGCCAGCGTGCCCGTCGCCGGGCGCAGGAACACCACTTCGGTGTTGCGGTCTTCGCGCAGCGCCATCAGGTCGCTGCGCAGCCACGCTTGCAGCTGGCGCGCGCGGGCGCGCTGGCGCAGCTCTTGCGGATACAGGCGCGCGCGTTCGGGATAAGCGTCTTCCAGGTATTCGGCAATGGCCGAGGATTCGCTGAGACGGAACTCGCCGTCTTCCAGCATGGGCACGCGGGCGGTCAGCGACTGGCGACGGTAGTCGGCGGCCAGATTGGCCTGCGCTTCCAGGCGGACGGTCGAAAGCTCGAAAGTCAGCCCCTTTTCTTTCAGGGCGACGAAGGCGGACAGCGCATAAGGGCTGAGGAAGCGGGAATCGACGTGCAGCAGCATGGGAGCCTCCGTGACTGGGATAGTGGACTCCAGATGCTAACTGCATGATGCGCCGCACGCCAGCGCCAAAACGCGAACGCTGCGTTCCGGCGCATCATCGACAGATGCTCAGCCGAACAGGCCGGTGGACAGGTAACGATCGCCGCGGTCGCAGACGATGGACACGATGACCGCGTTTTCCAGCTGGCGCGACAGGCGCAGCGCCACCGCCAGCGCGCCGCCGGACGAAGGCCCGGCCAGGATGCCCTCCTCGCGCGCCAGTTGCCGCGCCATGTCCTCCGCTTCCTGCTGGCTGACATGCTGCAAATCGTCCAGCTGCGAGAAATCGCAGATCTTGGGCACGTAGGGATCTTCCCATTTGCGGATGCCGGCGATCTGGCTGCCCGGCTCCGGATGCACGCCCACGATCTGGATCGCCGGGTTTTGCTGCTTCAGATAGCGGCTGGTGCCCATGATGGTGCCGGTGGTGCCCATGCTGGACACAAAGTGGGTGATGCCGCCCGCGGTGTCCTGCCAGATTTCCGGCCCGGTGCTTTCATAATGGGCCAGCGGATTGTCCGGATTGGAGAATTGATCGAGGATGCGGCCCTGGCCGGCGGCTTCCATATTGCGCGCCAGGTCGATGGAACCGGGCATGGAGGCTTCCTTGGGCGTCAGGATCACTTCCGCGCCATAGGCGCGCATCGCCTGCACTCGTTCGGCGCTGGAGTTCTCCGGCATGATCAGGATCATCTTGTAACCCATCATCGCCGCCGCCATCGCCAACGCGATGCCGGTGTTGCCGCTGGTGGGCTCGATCAGGGTGTCGCCCGGCCGGATCTCGCCGCGCTGTTCCGCGCGGCGGATCATGGACAGCGCCGGCCGGTCCTTGACCGAACCCGCCGGGTTATTGCCTTCCAGCTTGACCAGCACGGTGTTGCTGGTGACGCCGGGCAGGCGCTTGAGTCTGACCAGCGGGGTGTGGCCGACGAAATCTTCCAGATGCTTGTACACGACGCGTTCTCCAACGGGGAACGGCCATTATACCGATTGGCTATCAGCAAAGACGGAATCCTTATGTCTAAGCAAATAACCATTGCGCACCCCCGCCACCGCGAGCGCGCGCATCGATCCGGGAAGCTTCACGGTCTGCCGCTGGCGGCAGACCGTGAGGCGCGGCTCAAGCCAAGGGCGGCTCGATGTTCGCCAGCTCCAGGAACACATTGCGCAAGCGCAGCAAGGGTTGCGCCTGCTCGGTCAGATTGGAGCTGACGGTCAGATCGAACCACAAACCGCCGTCTTTCCGCTCCGGACCATGCGCGGCGAACCAATCCACGCACCCCTGGGCCTGCAAGGCGACGATGTCGGCCAGCGGCAGGCCGGCGCCCCCCTCCCGCAAGGCCGCCTTGGTCGGCGGCATCAGATAGACCGGCAGACGCACCTTGGTCAGCGCATTGTTCAGCCGGTATTCATAGTAGGCCGTCAGGCTGAGGATGGCGCTGTCGCTGCCGGCATGGCCGAACAAGGCCTGGTAGAACAGGCCAAGCTGGCATTCCAGCGAGCGGCTCACCGGTTGATCCGCGCCCTGGGCGTAGATGGCCGCCATATTCACCGGCTGGTCAGAATCCACGGTGGGCCGCAGCGGCGCGGACAGCGATACCGTCGGCGTCTGGTAGACGAAGGGCTCGGCCGTCGGCTTGCCGGGCACCAATTCCTCGTTGCGCCGCAGGAAGACCTGGGCATTGGCGTCCTGCCGCTCCAGAATGTCCAGGTCCGGCAACACCACCATGCGCGCGGCGATGCCCTTGCCCTCGGACGCGGGCAGATACATGCCGGTGTCGCGCTGGCGATAGGTGAAGGCGCGGCTCAGGCCTTCGCCCTCCTCCGGCTCGCACTCGTAACGCTCCGGCTCCACTTGCACGAAGGGCTGGCCGACGCGCTCGGGCAGCGCCTGTTCCAGCGTCAGCGTCACCCGCAGCGCGCTCACTTTGCCACCGCCGGGATTGACGCGCTCCACCGCGTCTTCCTCGATGACGAAGCGCACCGGCTCCGCCTGCGCCAATAGCCGGCTATTCGCTTGCAGCAGGCCGGAGCCGCCGGCGCTGTCCGCCAGCCACTCCACCATCGCGCCGGCGGACAGCAGCGCCGCCTCGGCGTTTTCTATCTGGGCCGGGTCCTTGCTGTCGATGTCCAGCGGCAGCAGGTAGCGGTTCAGATCCGCCACCACCTGCGGGAAGACCTGGGTCATTTCCGCCAGGTTGTCGAACAGATCGCGGCTGAGCGCCATCGCTTTCAGGCTGGCCTGGCCGCCCAGGTTGAAATCGATCTGGCCGTTGATCGCGTCCTGCTCGAAGTGGCGTTGCAAGGCATAACGCAGCCGGTAGTTCCAGCGGCTCAGCGCGGCCAAGGGATTGTAATCGCCGGGCCGGCTGCAAGCCGGATCGCCGACGGCCCATGCCCGCGCCGGCGCGACCGCGCTCTCGGGCGGCCGGCATGGGCAGGCGATATCGGCATTGGCCACCGCTTCCTGCAGGGTCAAGGCCGGGGTTTCCGGGAAGGCGCGCAGCACGATGGGCGTGCTGAACGCGCCCAGCGCCTGCCGCAGCGGCCAGCCCTCGCCGGCGGTATCGGCCACGAAACTGAGCCAGGACGACGGCTGATAACCGCGGATGCCGGCCAGCGCGCCGATCTGGTGTTCGATGTTCTGTCCTTCGAACACCAGGTCCAGGTCCACCTTCTTGGCCTCCAGTCCGGCGCTGGAGAGCAGGAAACTCAGCGCGCGGGTATTGCCGCCGCCGTCGCCGGCCAGTTTCAGCCCCAGCTTGGGCGCGGTCAGCGACAGATTGCCCTGCCCGCCGATCTTGTCTCCGCCCGGACGGCCCACGATATTGCCGTACAGCCGCGGCGTCAGTTCCGCGCCCGACGGCTGAATCTCCGCATTGACCTCGGCCTGGAACTGGATGCCGGCGCGCACCGCGTAGAATTCGCTGAGCGTGCCCAGCATGCGCTGGAAGAACGCTTCGCGGATCGCCGCCAATTCCTTGTCGTCCGCGGTTTCGTCACGGAACACCGGAATCATCGCGCTCTTCAGCGCCTGGGCCAGCGCTTCCTTGGCGTCCAGCAATCCCTGCATCGCATCGTTGCCGGTCAGGCTGCGCAGGATCTGCGCCGGCGCGACATAGGCCGGCGACAGCAATTGGTCGATGCGCGCCAGCGAGGATTGCAGCCATTGATCCAGATCCACGTCGGTGAAGGCGCGCGGCTGGGCCGGGTCCTGCAGGCTGATCACCTTGCCGGTGTGATAGGGAATGATGGCCGCGTTCTGCTTGGACGCCAGCTGATTGGACACCGGCCTGGGCGCGTACTGCTTGGGCTGCCCCGGATTGAGCACGCGGTAGGAAATGGCTTGCGTGGCATCGCGTCCCAGCTGCACCGCCCACAGCGTCATGCCGGAACCGCCGGCGAAGGCGTCGCGATCGGTGCCGGTGGCCACTTGATAGCGCGGCCCCTGCGGGGTGGACAGCGCTTGCTCGAAACTGGCGGCGAATTGCTTGAGATCGCGCTGCGCGCCGGCCGCGGCCTGGTCGCCTTGCAGCGGGCCGGTGGACGGCGACAGCAGCGTGCCGGCCTCGGCCACGCCGGACACCGCCGCCAGTTCGCCGCTGACCAGCTGCGGCCGGCGGCTCAGCGTCAGGCTGGCGTTCAGGCGGAAGATCTGCTCGTCGTTGATCTGGCCGGCGGGCAGCGGCACGCTCAGCTCCAGCAGCGGCTGGAAGCCGGCGGCGCGCTCGCGGTGGCTGCCGCTGCCGCTGGGCAGCAGGCTGTTGAGCCAGGCATAGATGTCCACCGCCCAATTGAGCAGCGCCGCCTGCTGCGTCGGTTCCAGCAAGGATGCCGCGTCGGGGCAGACGCTGCTGCTCAGTTCGATGGCGAGGCCGTTGGGGTCTTGCAACTGGTACAAGATCTTGGCGTAGATGGCGATCGCCTGTTCGATGCGCTGCCGCCCGCCGGCGTCCAGCGCCTTGGCCGCGTCCAGATAGGGTTGCTGATCAAAGGCCAGCGCCACCTTGAGCCCCGCCTTGCCGTCCGGCAGGGTGGCGAACTGGTAGTCATTGGCCAGCGACGGCCATTGGCCGACGCCCAGCACGCTGTCGGTGTAGCCGGTCAGCTGCGGCGGGAAGTTGTATGCCTTGGCCTTGGCCGGCGGCGCGTCCAGATCGCTGAGGATGCGGTTGCCGAACAAGTCCAGCCAGGCCAGCTCGATCTGCAGCAGGCCGCCCACGCCCAGATAAGGGCTGCCGCCCACCGCCGGCGAGGCCTGGCGCTGCATCGGCGGATGCAGATACAGGCTGGGATACGGCACGGTGCGCACATAGCGCCATGGCTGGTCCTGATTCGCCGCGCGCGGCGCGCGCACCTTGTCGGCCGGGCCATCGCCGTCGATATTGCCGGGGCCGGAAGCCACGCCGAAATTGCTCTCCTTGAAATCGTCGGTCTTGCTATTGCGGTAGCCGAGCAGATTGAACAGATTGGCCAGGTAGATCCAGCCCCAGTCGTCGCCATCGGCCCGGTCCGGCACCGGCGGCGCGGCCTTGCGTTCCAGCTCGATGCCGGCGACGCCAGCCTGGGTGGTCGCCGACACGTCGAACGGTCCCAATTCCACCTCGAACACCGTCTGGTCCGGGAACAGGCCGGGGACATGCGCATTGGCGGCGGCCAGGCTGGCCAGCGGCGCCTGGAAGTACGCCGCCGTGTCCGCCAGGCTGGAGAACTCCGCGCCATTGGCGTAACGCTGGCCCATGGTCACGCTGACCTCGGGCAGGCGCAGCGCGGTGTAGCTGGCCAGCGGCCCGCTCCAGCCAGCGCGATACGGGTTGGCCTGCTTGATGGCGTCCTCGGTGGTGAAGAAGTGCTCGGCGATGCGCGCCAGGTCTCCGCCCGGCGCCGCGCCGTCGGGCGCCACTTGATAGACGCCGCCGTGCACGCGCAGCGCGGCGCCGCCGCGCAGCGGCCGCTCGGCGTTGAGCCGGGCCAGGCTGTCGACGCGGCTGTAGTAGGCGGCGGCGACGCCGGACAGCGAGACGGCGGACAGCGGCGCGGTCTGTTCCCGCCGCAGCACCGCGGCCGCCACCAGGGCGGCGGCGCTGGCATCGAACGATTCATTGGTGGCCAGCACATTCATCCAGTCGCCCACCGCCTGCCCTTCGCCCTCGTCCACGGCGAACAGCGCCAGCACCGCCAGTTCGGCTTCGCCGCTGTCGTTGAACACATGGTCCGGCAGGCCGGACAGCGTGCCGCCGGCTTGCAAGCCCTGGCTGTAGCTGAGGAAGAAGCCGCCCTGACGGGTGATGCTGGCCTCCCACAACAGCCGCAGCAATTCGTCCGGCGCGCCGATCAGATTGGGGAAGCCGTTCTCGGCCAGCGCCAGCGCGCGCAGGCCGCTCTGGGCCGGCGGACGGGTCTCGGTGGACAGATTGACCTTGGCGATGCCGGCCAGGCTGGCGGCCGGATTTTCCATTTGCCAGCCGGCCACCTCGCTGCCGGTAGTCGCCGGCCGATACAAGACCAGCAACTGGCTCAGGCCGGCGCCCGGACCCCGCAGTTGATTCAGCAGGCGCTCCAGTAACACGATTTCCTTGTCCGGCGCGCCGATGATTTCATACAGCCGCTGGCTGCTGGGATTGCCCGCCAGCGGCTGGGTGCGGCGCACGCCGAAGGGGATCAGCATGCCGAAGCCGTAATTGAGCAAGGGCTGTTCGCTGACACTGCCGGTGGCGGCGTCGGTGCGCGCCAGCTGCGGCGCGAAACGCGGCAGCACGCCTTGTTCCAGCGGGGTATTGATCAGCGAGTCCGGCAGGCTCCACAAGCGCAGCTCGGCCACTTCCGGAGCATGGGCCTGGCGCGGCAGCGTCACCGGCGCCGCGCACTGCCACGGCTGGGAGCTGGACAGCGGGAAGCGCGAGGCCTGGGCCTCGGCGTCCAGCAGCGGCCGGATCGCCAGCGTGTCGGTGCGCAGCGGCTGGCCAGTGGCGGCGGCGCGCACTTTCACATAGCGCAGATAATCGTCCGCGCCCACTTCGAAACGGGCGCTGGCGCTGCCCGGCGCGCCCAGGCTGAGCCAGGTTTCGGCGCTGCCGCGGCTCAGGGTGAAGCTGAATTTCGCGCCTTGCGCCGGGTCTTGCAGCGCGGGCAGCGGGAAGGCCTGCCCGGTCAGCGCGAACAGGCCCAGCTGCGCCGGATAGTCATAGCCGCCCTGGCCGTTGGGCTTGACGAACAGGCCGGGCGATTTCGCCGTCAGCCCGGCGGTGGGCAGCCTCAACCCGTTGAGATAGTAACGCGAGGCCATCGCTCCCAGGTTCTGGAACGCCAGCGTGCGCAGCGCTTCGTCTATCAGTTCGCCCACCTGGAACTGCGCCAGTTCCGGGATGTTCAGATTGGGATCGCTGTCGTGGTCGAACAAGCCGGCGGCCGCGCCGTTGGCGACGGCCAGCAGGTCCAGGCTCACGCCCAGCCGCGCGGAGATGCCGGCCAGGGTGTCGCCGGCGGCCACCGGCTGCGGGAAGGCCGGCAGCGCCAGTATCGCCAGCGGCAGCAGCAGATCCGCGCGCCGCAGCACATCGCTGCCTTGCAATAGCGCGTCCAGCGACACGCCCAGCCCGGCGGCGATGCCGGCCAGCGAGTCGCCGTCCTGGGTCAGATAGACCTTGTCGCCCAGCGCGATGCGCTGATTGGCGGCGAGGATGCGCGCCTCGTCGGCGTTGGCCCGCGCCAGTTGCTCGCCGCCGAAGCCGCCGCCAAATAGCGACTGCGCGGCGATCTGATCGAAACTCAAGCCGCCCGGCGTCTGCCAGCGCATGCCGGCCACGGTCAGGGGCTGGGCGCGCGCCGCCAGCGGGTGCTCTTGGTTGGCGACGAACAGCTGGCCGGCGCTGAAGGCGTCGTCGCCGGACAGCTGGCCGGTGGCGTTGACCCAGGCGACGATCTCGGCCACCGTTTGCGCCGGCTGGATCACCAGCTTGAAATTGCCGAGGCCGTCGCGCAGCGCCTGCAAGGCCTGGCGCGCCAGCAGGCAGAAGTAATCGCCGAAGATATAGCTGGCGATGGACGCGCCGGTGCCGGACTGCATCCGCGCCGCGGCCGCCGCCGGCGCGCCGCCGCCTTCCACTTGCACCTGCAATTGCTGGAAGTACTGGCGCAGCAGCAGCAGGTAGTCGGTCTGGCTGCTGTTGTATTGGCCGAACACGTAATCGTAGCCCGGCGCGCCGGCGTAGCTCGGCACGTTCAGGCGCACGCCCGGCGGCGCCGGGAAAAACACGCCATGGGCGTTGGCCGCCGCGGCGGAGGCGAAGCAGATCGTCGCCTGCCGCGCCAGGAAGGCCTCCACCTGGTCGGCCGGAATCGGCAAGGGCTGGTCCGGGTTGGAGAAATACTGCAGCGCCTGATTCAGGAAGGTCGCGCTCACCACTTGCTGGTTGAGCTGATCCGGGCTCATCGCCCCGCTCATGCCGGCGGCCAATACCCATTGCAGCACCCGCACCGCCAAGTCTTCGAAACCGTCATCGCCGCCATTGGCGGCGACATTGGCGCGCAGCGCCTGGCCTCGACGCGCGCGCGCCAGCGCCGCATGCGCCAGTTGACCTGACTCGGACGCGCCGTTGCGGGCCGCCGCCAGCGCGCCGCCGGCCTTGACCGGTTCCGGCGTGGCGAGGAAGAAGGCCGCCACATAGCACGGCAGTTGTTCGGCCGCGGTCTTGGCCTGATCCCCGGCCACGGTCAGCACCGGCACGGTCCAGCCGGTCAGTTGCAGCAGCTGTCCCGCTTGCAGTTTGTCCCTGGCCGGCTGGTCGCCGGCCGCGTTGGCCGCCCGCCTCGCGCCGGCCGCGCCGCCCTGCCCCCGCGGGCGGCGCAGCCGGCGCGCTTCCAATTCCGCCGCCGCATGGCGCGGGAATGAACCGTCGGCCAGGGCCAGCGTCCGCATGCCGTTGCCAGGCAGGGTGCGGCCCCAGGGCGCATTGTTGCCGGCCGGGTTCTTCAGCACGAAGGTGGCTTGCACCGAGGCCGAGAACGACAGGCCTATGGTGATGGTGAACAAGCCCAGATTGATCTTGACGTCGACGCTGACTTCCACCGAGGCGTTGGCGCTGATCGGAATGTCCTGATAGGCGATATAGCTGAGCCGCACATAGATCTTGATGGCGATATTGACGTCGGCGCGGATGATGGCGAAGTCTATGCTGCCGTACAGGCGGCCCTGCACCCCGGCGGTGCCGATCAGCGAGAAGAAATAGCCATCCTGCAATTGATCGCGGCCCTGGCTGGGCGTGGCCTCGCGATAAGGCAGCCAGCGCGCCAGCACGCCCTCGATCACGCCGAATACGGTCAGGCTGAAACCGGCGCGCAGAATGCCCAGCTCTATCGATTTGCCCAGGCCGATCTGGGCGCCAAAGCCGAACACCAGCACCGGATTGAACCAGCCCCGCTCCGACACCGGCACCAGATTGGTGGTGGCGCTGCTGAGCTTGCCGAAATAGAAGCCAGCCGAGCCCAGCACCGGGATGCCCGGCGCCACGATCAGCTCTATGGTGAAGGAGCGGGCGAAGTCCTGCCGCCACGGGAAGCCGATGTCCACCTGGAAATCGCCGTTGGTGTACAGATTGATGCCGAATTCCGGCAAGGTGATCGTGGCCACCCCGATCTGGAATTTGCGCATCAGATTGGGCAAGGCGATATTGGCGGAATAGCAGCCCACGGTTTCCGATACCTGGCGGTAAAGGATCTGGAAATCCAGGCCGGCGAAAATCTTGGCCATCGGCCCGGCCAGCGCCACGCGCAGCGCGTAGAGCGTGGGGTCGTTGAACACCATGGACAGCTGCAGCAGGTATTCGTCGGCCTCTTCGTCGGCCGCGGCCGCCTCGCGCGCCGTGATCAACTGCTGGCTGCCCTTGGCCGCCGGCGCTTCCTTGTCTTTCTGGGTTTTCAACACGCCGAAGTCGAAGGCGATGAACCAGGAGTTGTTGGCGGCGAACACCGGCTGCCCCTTGCCGCCCACCGGCACCTCAGGCGGGTTGGGCACTTCCAGGCTGCGCAGTTTGGCGATCACGCCCTGCACCGAGGTTTCCTCCACCAGGCCCGGCACGGTGACATGCTGGCCCAGCGCCAGCAGGCGCAGGTCCAGGTATTTGTTGCCGCCGCCCGGAGGCGCCGGCGTGGTTTCCGGCTTGGACGGGTCCCAGCTGAGCGCGTCGCCGGACTGCCAGACGAAGCTGCCCTGCACCGAGATCTCCACCTTGGCGTCCTTGGACTGCGGATCGTATTTCAGCGCCACGCCCTTGAGCGTGAAGAAGCCGAAGTCCACCGGACCGATGCCGATATTGAAGCCCACCCGTTTCTTGCTGAAGTTGTACACCAGCTCGACATTGCTCAGGCTGAAGGAGTTGAGCACGTTCCAGGGCGCGGCCAGGCCGAATTCGGCGCCGGTGGCCCAGGAGACGAAGGTTTCCACCATTTCGCCTATGGACTTGTTGTCCAGCTTGAAGGTGGCGATGGTGTCGCCCTGTTTGTCGGTCGTGACGATGGCGAGCAGGGTCAGCCAGCGCAAGCTCAATTCCTGCTTGCCGGGAGCGAAGTTATAACTGACCCCCAGCTTGATGTTCCACAGGGTCAGGTCGGCGCCGATCTCGCCATAGGTGCCCGGCACTTGCTGCGGATCGTCCTCCTCCGCGTCCAGCAGCACCAGCCCCAGCCGCTCGGCGGCCTCCTTGCCCAGATAGCCCAGCTTCAGCCGGCCGGTCACGCTGATTTCGGGCAGGACCGGAATCGGCACCCAGGCGCTGGCGGTGGCGGCGCTGAATTCGAAGGAAGTGGCTTTCTGCTTGCCCCAATCCAGTTGCAGCGTCAGCTTGCTCACGTCTGGGAAGGACAGCACGGTGCGCCATTCCCGGCCCAGATACTGCTCCAGCAGTTCATTGATGCTGAAAACGGTGCCGTCCTGCTGCTGGATGGAAAACTTCCAATCGCCGGCGCCGGCGTAGCTCGCGCCTATGCCCACCACCAGCGGCTTGGCCATGTCCGGCAGCAAGGTGGTGTTGGCGGTGATATTGCCCTGGTTTTCCAGTTTGGCGCGGCTGACCGAGAAGCCGACGTTGTCGAGCTTGAACAGCGGCTTGCCGAAGAATTCGAAAGTCCAGGCCGGCAGGAAGGCCAGGTTCAGCGAGACTTGCAGATTATCGGTGGCCTGGGCGTAGTTGAACACGAAGCTGTCTATCACCGGCAGCGACGGCAGGCTCAGATCGACGCCGGGCAGGAACAGCGACAGCAGGTCTTCCATGCGGATCACGCCGGATTCCAGCGTGCCGCGGAACTGCCAGTCCGGGTACTGCACGCCCACCGCCACCACGCCGGCCTCGTCGCCGCTGCCGATGATGAAGTTGCCGTTGGCGCTGGCGCGCACCTGGCGCGTGTTGACCGGATCGACCAGCGCCACCTGGGCCTCGACGTCGCTCAAGGCCACTTTGCCCACCAGCGGCACCGGCTTGGCGCTGTTGGAGCGGATGATGAAGCCTAGCGCGGACGCGTCCTCCTCCTTGCTGAGGTAGTACAGGTCCAGCTGGCTGAGGCCGAGATCGGCCAGCACGTTCAGCGGCGGCGGCAGCATCGCCACCAGGTTGACCGCCGCCGCCATCTGGAAGGCGCGGTCTATGCCGGGATACGGCGCGTCGAACTTGACGGTGAGCAAGGCCTGTTCGCCGGCCGACGGCGCCAGCAATTGCAGTTCCGCGCCCAAGGGCTGATAACGGCCGCCCAGCGTGGCGGTGACCGGGATCTGGCCGTCGGAGCTGGACAGCCGCAGAAAGGGGCCGCTCATCTGTATCCACGGCACGCCGGGCAAGGACCAAGTGCCCTCGGCCGACAGTTCCAGATTCATCCGCAACTGCTGCTCCGGCGCGTCGAAGATCACCGCGATGCGATTGCTGATCTGCAGGCTGGCGAACACGCCGGTCATGCCCTCCAGCCGGATGGAGGCGATATCGTCCTCCTCGCCCTCGTGCTTGAACTGGGACACTTCCAGCCACAGGCTGGCGCTGAAGCCCTGCAGCAGCGCCAGCACCGCCTCGTTGATATTGCCGCCGGCCAAAATGCCCGGCACCAGGTCCAGCCGCTTGGGCGGCTGGATCTCGCCGTCCGCGCCCAGCTTCTCCTTGAGCTCCAGGTAAAGCGCGTTCAGCGGGTTCTCGGCCGGCTCGTCGCCGCCCTCCTCGCCGTCGGCGCGGCGCGCCCGCAGCGCGTTCGCGGCTTGCGACGCGTGCTCGGCCTGATAGACGTTCATCAGGTAGGCGACTGCGACATTGAGCTTGTCGGCGCTGGAAGTCGCGTAGAAGGCTTTCAGCTCTTTGAAATAGCGCGGAATCGGATCATCGGCGGCGGTCTGACCGCACAGGTCCCGGACGAAGGCGCCGAGCAGGCGGCAGGGGTTGCCGCTCTGATTGCCGGTGGGCCAGCTGTCCAGCGAGAAATTCAGCTGATTGGCCGCCGCCGCCAGCGCGTTGATCGGCGGCGCGGCGCTGAACAGGCCGCGGTTGACGGAGGGATACAAGGCCGGCTGCACCCCCGCGCCAATGCGCGGCAGCGCCAGGAACGGCCGCCCCATATTGATCGCCGCCATCAGGCTGTTGGCGCCCTCGAACAAGGACAGGGTATTGGTCTTGAACAGCGCATAGTAGAACAGGGGCTGCGGCACCGGCCCCAGCTGGATGAACAGCACCTGGTTCGGCTTGCCGACGATGGCGTTGACCGCGGTCTCCACCGCCGCGGTCGAGGTGGGATAGTTCAGCCAGCTGAAGCGTTGCAGCGAGTTCAACGACACCATGTAGCGACGGCGCGCCTCATGCACCTGCCGCGCCGCCTGCCGCCGGCTGGCGTTTTCCGGATTGGTGCCGGTCAGCACCACGACTTCCTCGCGGGTCATGTCGCCGCGCAGCAAGCCCGCCACCGCCTGCAGCGGCGCGGTGCTTTCACTGCTGCCGAAGCGGTTGAGATTCAGCACCACCACCGGCGCGGCATAAGTGTCGCCGCCATTGTCCTGATAATCGAGCAGGCCGCCGCACAAGATCGCCGCCGCCGCTTCCGGGTTGCTGTTCACCACGTTCTGAGCGCTGGGCATGATGGCGTAGGACACCACCAGCCGCACTTGCTTGAGCAGTTGATCGTCGGTCAGATAGCGCAGAATCGCCGCGCGCGCATTGCCGGCGTATTCCTCCCAGTCCGGCGCGGCGTAACTGGACTCCGGCACATAGGACACCCGGCGGCGGAAGCTGGGGTTGTTCAGCTCCGGCACGGTCAGTAGGTCGATGGCCTGGCGCCTGGCGCCGACGAAATCGATTTTTTCCGCGAAATTATAGTTATAGGGCTGCAATTGCAGGAAATACTCCGCATTCAACCCATTGGCATAATTGATCTTGCTCTCGTCCACCGCGCCGGTGAAGCCGAACAGCACCTTGTCGGCCGGCGGCGCCAGGTAGGCCTTCAGTTCCACCGTGGCCTGGTTCAGCGTGCCGCTGGGCTGGTGATCCAGCTCCGGCAGCAGCTCGTACAACTTGGCCAGCGTGTCCTCGCCACCCAGATAATAGACCTCGACCTTGCCGGCATAGGCGTAAGTCAGTCCCGCCGCGCTCAAGGGATCGGTCAGCCGCCGCAGCAGGTTGACCGTGGCGGACTGGTTGCCGAAACTGCCGCCGGAGCCCACCAGCAGGCGGATCGTGGCTTGCTGTCCCAGCAAGCTCCTGAATGCGGCGATCTGTTCCGCGTTGATGCGGACAGTGGTGTTGCGGCTGGCCGAGTTGGCGTTGTCGAACAGGGAGAAAGGCCACGTCATGATCGCGCCGTCCTTCAAGATTGAGACTGGTGGGTAAGCGCCGCCGGTTCGGAGTCGGGGTCGGCGGCTGGCGGCGGCTGGTCCTGGTTGTAGATCGCGTACCAGCCAAGCCCGGTGGGCGTGTCCGCGTCGGGATTGCCGAACAGGAAGAACGAGGTGGCGCCATTGGGCGGAATGCGCAGCAAGCCGAGAAACTTGAGCGCGATCTCATTGAGCAGCAGCAGATAGCCTTGCTGCTCGGCGTTGTACAGCAGCCGGATCGCGCCGATGGAAAGCTTGACCACGGTTTGCAGGCTGAACAATTCGCCGCCCGGCCCCGCGCCCGGCAAGGCCATGCCGACATGGGCCTGGTAGCCGGCGTCGCCGTCGGCCGCGCCGCTGTCGTCGGCCCAGGCCAGCAACAGGGTGGTGTTGAGATTGACCTTGGACGCCAGCGCGCCCAAGGTGCCCAGGTTCACGCGCAGCGACAGGCCGTGCCAGTTCCGCTCGGCCACGCCTTGCAGGCCATAACTGGTCGCCACCGCCAAGAAACCCTTGGCCGCCGGCGTGCTGTCGGCCGCGCCGGACAAGAGGCCGTTCAATTCCAGCTGGAAATCGCGATACAGGCCTTGCTTGCGCGAATGGCTGGCGGCCAGATTGAAGGACAGTTCGTTTTCCTGCATGGTGATCACGGTGGGCCCCGCCGCGCCGCCGCCAAGCGGGAAGGCGATGCGCAAACCCAGGCCGCTGAAACACAGCCCCTGGCCGGCCACCGGCTCGTCGCCGTCGGCGCCGAAGGAAAACAGGTCGAAAGGCGGCTGTTCCTCCTCCTCGTCCTTGAGCACGGTGAACTGCATGAAACCCGACATGGCCAGCCAGGACACCGCGCTGCCGCCGGCACCGTCATCGCGCGTGGACAGCACCGCCGAGGCGATTTCCACCCCGGTGAGCACATTGTTGCGCAATGAGAACAGCGCCGGCTGGACCGAGGCCAATGAGTACACCGGCGCGCCGCCATTGGTCTGAAAACCGCCTTGCAACAGCACCGCATTGTAGATATTGGCCTGCCCCTGATCGGCGACCATGCTGTCCACCCGGCTGCCGAACAACTGGTTCACCACCACCTGGGCCACGCTTTCGAAACGCTGCACCGCGGTGTTCTGGAACAAGGCCTTCAGGGTCAGCAGGCGGAATTCATAGGTGGCGTCGGCATCCTGCGGCGGAATCGCATGCGCTTGCGGCTCGTCCTTATAATCCGGATCCAGGTAGTAGATCAGCCCGAACAGCGAACTGGAATCGGTCTGAGTCACGGTCTTGCCGTCGATCTGGCTCAACTCGACGCCGATATGATGGGCGGCGAAGGCTTCCGGCTGAGTCACCCCCGCCAGCAGGCCCAGCAACTCCGCCGGCACTTTTTCGATATCCACCCGCAGCAGCAGCACGCCCTGCCAGTTGGGATCGCGGATGATGCGGCAGAAGTTCTGGAAATAGGGATTGTCTTGCTGCTCCAACGCGCTGGCGAAGTATGCGCTCAGCCAATCCGCCAACGGGGTCAGCTGCGACGCGTCCGGCTGCCCGTCCGCTCCCAGCGGCGCGGCGAACAGATTCTTCTGCGTCCATTGCGTGGGACGCGTCACCAAGTCGACCAGGCTGCCGGGCACGCCCTTGACCAGCATCACATTGCGGTAATCGCCGTAGCGGTTGCCCTTGCCTATCGCCGCCTTGAAGCGCCAGCGGTCGATCTCCAGCTGGTCATAGAAGCGCGCCGGGCTGGCCGGCGGGTCCTCCGGCATCACGCCGCTGGCCTCGACGCCCAGTTGGGTGGGATTGCACACCGGCAGAAACAGATTGTCGGTCTGAAACGCCGCCTGCAAGGCCGTGGACGGCGCGGTGAAGCCCAACTGCCATTGCGGCTGCCCGCCGGCCATGATCTGCGCCAGCAGCAACCGGCTCCAGCCCCGCTCCGCGACGCGGGCGATGAAACCGGCCGGCGTGGCGGCGTTGTAGCCGGCGGCGTTGCGCGCCGGCTCCAGGCCCAGGCTGGCGCGCGCCGAGCGCGAGGCCTGGGCGGAAGCGGCGTTGATGCGGTTGCGCCGGGTGGGGCTGACGATCTGGCTCTCCAGCAGCTCCATCTGGCCGGCCAACAGGTCCTGATCGCCGGCGCCGCGGCGGAAGGCGGCGAATGGCAGCAGCGGAAAGCTCAGTTCACCGTTATTGGGCAAGGCCAGTCCGGGGTCCTTGGGTTCCAGCAGATCGCGGCCATCCTCCTTGCCCCCCTCCGGCAGGCCGAACAGATCGGCGCCCTTGGGCGCGGCGGCGTAGTGGGCGTTGGCGCCCGGTTCCTTGGCCACCACCGTGCACCAGGAGGTGCGGTAATCCTGATTCAGCAGCAGGGCCGTCGGGTCCAGCGGCGGCCCCACCGGCGAGCTGGGCTGCAGCGGGAAGACCGGCGCATAGGCCGGCAGCCCGCCGCTGGCGCGCAAATACGCGCCGCCGCTGACGAAGCCTATGTTTTCGGAACCGGACAGTCCGGCCAGCAAGTGCTGCGGCTGGCCATCTTCCACTCCCGCCACCCGCAGTTCGAAATCCCCCACCGGCGCGAAGCTATAGCCCAGGTATAGCGGCGTCCTGCCGGCGCCGGGATTGACCACCAGCCCCGCCGGTCGCCCCGCCGCAGCGTCCAGCACTGGACGCAGGCTGACCGTCATGCCATAGACGGTGCGGTAGTAGGACACCAGGTCCTGGCTGGCGCCGGCGGCGAACCAGAACACCGTGGGCGTCGCCGGCAAGATATTGTTGGGGTTGACCGGGTTGAACTGGGCGCTGAAGGCGAATGGATCGATGGGATTAGGCTCGCTGCCGTTGACCAACGGCAGATAAGCGCTCAAGTCCTTCACCGGCTGCTCCGAGCCAGCGCGGTCCGCCGCCGGATTGGGCACCAGCAATTGGAAACCGCAGGCGAAGTTGAGCTCCAAGGCCTGACGCGCGGTCTTGAAGCCAAAGCGCCAGCTGCCCAGCGCCGTGCCGGCGAACGCCAGGCTGGCGCTGTAATCGTCCTGGTACAAGGTGGGCGCCATGCCGCCGCTCAAGGTGGCCGATGGTGAGTTGCGGCGGGTCAACATCAAGGCGTCGCCGGACTCGGCCACGGTCAACGCCGCGCCGGAGGCGATGGCGACGCCGATGCCGGCTCCGCCGGTCAGGCTCAAGTCCAGGCCATTGCTGGAGCTCCAGCCGCCGCCGGAAGTGGAGAAGGACAAGACCCAGCCCTTTTCCTTCGCCTCCGGCGCCTGCTCCGCCCGCGGCAACCACACCAGGGCGCGGCCGCCGATGATGGTGGCCAGAATCGCATCCAGCGCCGCGATGAAGGCCGCGGCCTTGTCACCGGTCAAGTCAGGTTCGATCGCGCAATAGACGAAGCTGCCGCTCAGCTCCGCATTCTCCAAGGCATCCGACAAGGGCACCGGACCGGCGGGCGCCGGCGCGCCGGCGGCCAGCAGCCAGGCCCACCAGCCGGCGCCGGCCAGGTTCGCCTGATTGATGTACAAGCGACTGCCCGCCATCCGCTCGAATGCGATCATGTCTTCTCTCCCTGATAAGCGCCTATCGTGAACGTCGTCGACGCCGCCAGCGACGTGCGTCCAAGCGGCAGCGCCTGCATGAAATAGCCAACCGTATAGCTGGTGTTGATGGTCAGTTGCAGGCCGTCCAGCGCCAGGTAGCCGGAATCGTCGTCGCGCGGCACCGGCATGCTGCGGATTGGGTCGCCGCTGTAAGGCACGGCCGAACCCTGCCAAATGCCCACCCAGTTGCCGGCGGCCTTGGGCTGATAGGCCGTCAACACCTGGTACTTGAGTTGCAGCACATTGCTGTTTACATACACCGTCTGCAGCGACACGCCGTCATAGACCCAGGCCGCCGGATTATCCTGCTCGCCCGCCGGCAGATAGACGCTGGCGCATACCGCCTGCGGCGTGCCGGCCACCGCGTAGGCGATGACATAGCCCTTGGCTTCGTAATCGAAATTCAGCACGCGAGTGGAACTGGAGCTGTCGTCCAGCAAGGCGGCTTTCCCGACCGGGGATTTGTCCCACGGCACCTGGCTGGCGCTGCTCTCCCAAGCGTATAGCCGGTTATCGAATGTCCGCGGCTGATTGGCGGTATCGGTCACATAGTTGGCCAGCACGCCGTCCGGCATAGGCACGCCGACCACGTTGACGAAGACTTGGCGGCCGGCATTGTTGCTCAGCAGCAGCAAATTCGACATGAGGGTCTGAACGGTGCTTGATCAGGAAAAACCGCCATCGACCGGCGCGCCCAGGACATGGCCATGCGCGCCGGTCGCTTCATGCGCGGGAGGATCAGGCCTTGCCGACGGTGAAGGTGGAGGTGGCTGCCAGCGAGGTGCGGCCGGACAGCTGGTCCACCATGAAGTAGCCGATCGAGTAGGTGGTGTTGATGGTCAGTTTGACGTTGTCGAAGATCACGCTGCCGCTGTCGCCCCCCTGGGTGACGTTGACTTTCTTCAGCGGATCGCCGCTATAAGGCACGGTGGAGCCCTGCCACAATCCCAGCCAGTTTTTATTGGCCACCGCGTCATAGGACTGCAGCACCTGGTATTGCGCCTGCACCAGGTTGGTGCCGACATACAGCGTTTTCACCGAGTTGTTGGCGTACTGCCAGTCTTGCGGGCTATCCAGCGAGCCTTGCGGCACATAGATGGTGGAGCACACCGCGTTGGGGGTGGCGGCAACGGCGTAACCCAGGATGTAACCCTTGTTTTCGAAGGCGAAATTGATGAATTGGGTGCTGGTGGAGCTATCGGTATCGATGGCGGTGTCACCCGTCGGCGATTTGGCCCAAGGCACGATATTGCTGGTGCTTTCCCAGACATAAATATGGTTGCCGTATTTCTTCGGCTGGTTGGCGGTATTGGTCACGTAATTGACAATCGCGCCGGTGGCCGCGGGTACGCCGACGAAATGGATGGTCACGGTGGAGCCATCGTTTGCGGTCAGCAGCAGCTTGGTTTCAGCGTCCTTGAGATCCTTGAGATCGCCCATGGTTTTCAACTCTCTATGGTGCAAGGCAGCCGATGCGGCGCTTGCGATTGATCGGAACCTTAGCTCGCGGCCGGACCGTCCACGATCCACTCGTGGGCGGTCCGGCCTGCTTCTTTTGATAGCATCCGACTCAAGCCGACTCAAAAAATAAATTATTTGTCATTCTTGGTGTTTTTGATCTAGAACTAAGCTGTTCTTGCCTTATCCGCTTATGACATTTATTTAAAAACACATAAAAATCATTGACTTAAAAAACAATAAGCCGGCACCCTCGCTCCATCGGCCGCCCAAAATAAAACAGCCTCCCGTCAAAAATGACAGGAGGCTGTTTGGTGTCAAACCGCATCAAGAAGTCCAGCCGCCACGCGGCGGCGATACGGCGTTGAAAACATGCTCAAAATGCTCATGTACCACGAGTACATTCCGCTTCCTCAGCCGCAACGCCTTGTCCCGCTCTTGCTCGCGAGACTTGGAACTGGCTTTAAGGCAGCATCGCCAGCAAATCCTCGGGAAAGTAGGCGGCGCCGGACGCGGCCAGTTCCGCCGGCGACCACCAGCGGCCCCGCCCCATCACCCGCCGCTCAAGCTCGGTCCAGCCGCCGTGGTCCAGCCGCGCATGCTCGACGCGGACCAGGAAGAAATGCTCGAGCGCGCGCACCCGCTCGCCATCCAGCATCGTCAACTCGAATGCGCTGCACACCAAGGGCGGGCCGGGATCGTCGATGCGATGGCCGGTCTCCTCCCGGCATTCGCGGCGAGCGGCGTCGGCCAGGCTTTCGCCGTCCTCGACCTCGCCGCCCGGCGTGAACCAGTATTCGACCCGGTCCGCCGGCTGATAGGGAAAGAGCAGCACCCTGCCCGCCGGGTCCAGCATCAGCAGCCGCGCCGCCCGCCGGACGCGCAGCGTCATTGCTGGATCAGCCAGTCCACGTAGCGGTCCACGCCCTGTTCGACGCTGAACAGCTCGGCGCCGTAACCGGCGCTGCGCAGCTTGCCGATATCGGCCTGGGTGAAGCTCTGGTACTTGCCCTTGAGCGCGTCCGGGAAGTCCACGTATTCGACGATGCCCTGAGCCACCATCTCGTCCAGGCTCAGCGCCGGCTGGCCCTCATGGCGGCGGCAGGCGTTGACGGTGGCCACGGCCACGTCGTTGAACGGCTGCGACCGGCCGGAACCCAGGTTGAAGATGCCGCTCTTTTCCGGGTGATCCAGGAAATAAAGATTGATCTTGGCCACGTCCTCCACCGACACGAAGTCGCGGCTCTGCATGCCGTCGCCCCAGCCGTCCCAACCGCCGAACAGCTTGACCTTGCCGTGTTCGCGATACTGGTTGAAATGATGGAAGGCCACCGAGGCCATCCGGCCCTTGTGCTGCTCGCGCGGGCCATAGACGTTGAAGTAGCGGAAGCCCACCGCCTGCGCGCTCAGGCCTTCCTTCATGCGCTGGCGCAGCACTTGGTCGAACAGGAACTTGGAATAACCGTAGACATTGAGCGGGCCTTCGTACTGGCGCTCTTCCTTGAACACGGTGCCCTTGCCGTAGGTGGCGGCGCTGGAGGCGTAGAGGAACTGGATTTCCTCGTGCTGACAGTAGTCGAACAGGGCCAGCGTGTACTGATAGTTGTTGTCCATCATGTACTTGCCGTCGTGGTTCATGGTGTCGGAACACGCGCCCTGATGCAGGATGGCGGACAGCTCGCCTTCGAACTCGCCTTCCAGCAGCAGCGCCAGGAAGTCATGCTTGTCCATGTAGTGAGCGATTTCGCAATCCACCAGATTGCGGAACTTGTCGCCGCTGGACAGATTGTCGACGGCGATGATGTCGGTGACGCCGCGCTCATTCAGCGCCTTGACCAGGTTGGAACCGATAAAACCGGCGGCGCCGGTGACGACGATAGTCATGTTTTGCCTTTCCGCCGCCGGCCAATCGCCGACGGCGCGAGAATATTGCTGCGCGTTTAAAAACCGGAGCCGGGCTCGGCCAGATAGGCCTTCTCGTCCGGCGTGTCCGCCCGGCCCAGCGCGGCGTTGCGATGCGGGAAGCGTCCGAAGCGGACGATCACCTCGCGATGGCGGTGCGCGAAATCAATGTAGCGCGCCATCGCCGGATCTTCGCGCATGGATTCGAACAGGCCGATGGCCTGGTCCTGGTCCGCCAGCGCCTCGCTGTGCTCGAACGGCAGGTAGACGAAGGTGCGAGCGATATTGGGCAGTTGCCGGTCCAGGCCCCGCGCCACCATATCGCGCGCCAGCGCCAGCGCCTGAGCGTCGGTGGCGAAAGCCTCGGCCGAGCCGCGGAACAGATTGCGCGGGAATTGATCGGTCAGAATCAGCCAGGCCAGGCCGCGGCGGGCGTCGCCGGCATCCGGCGGCAGCTCCCCGGCGCGCGCCTGCAGCCAGGTTTCCAGGAAACGCTCGCGGATAATGCCGTCGAACACTTCATCCTTCTTGAACCAGGCCGCGCGCGGCAGCGACAGGAAGCTGTCGTCGCCGCCGCCGAACCAGAACTCCAAGATGGCATCGGTATAGTGCTGCATGCGTTCTCCTTCAAGATCCAGCCTGACTGGACGGGATCACACGGCGAAAAGTTCGCGCTGGCTGCACACCGCGGTGCCCAGCTTGCCCACCACCACGCCGGCGGCGGCGTTGGCCAGGCTCATCGCCACCGGCAGCGGCTGGCCGGCGGCCAAGGCCAGACCCAGCGTGCCGATCACGGTGTCGCCGGCGCCGGACACATCGTAGACTTCGCGCGCGAAAGTGGGCTGGTGCACCACGCCCTCGTCGCGGTACAAGGTCATGCCTTCCTCGCTGCGGGTGATCAGCAAGGCGTCCAGCGCCAGCGTCGCGCGCAGCGCCTGGGCCTTGGCGGTCAAATCGCCTTCCGACGCCCAGCGGCCGGCCACCTGGCGGAACTCTCCGCGGTTGGGCGTCAGCAGCGTGGCGCCGGCGTACTTGCTGTAGTCGTCGCCCTTGGGATCGATCAGCACCGGCTTGCCGGCCTGGCGCGCCAGTTCGATCATCTTGCTGACATGGGTCAGGCCGCCCTTGCCGTAATCGGACAGGATCACCACATCGTGATCGGCCAGGATCTGCTGGTACTCTTCCAGCTTGCCGGCCAGGATTTCGTGGCTGGGCGCGTCCTCGAAGTCGAGACGGATCAATTGCTGCTGTCGCGCCACCACGCGCAGCTTGATGGTGGTGGCGATGGAGGGATCGCGCTTCAGCGAGGTGACGATGCCGTCCGCGGCCAGCAGGCGTTCCAGCGCCGAGGCGGCTTCATCGTCGCCCACCACCGACAGCAGGGTGGCCCGGCCGCCCAGGCCGGCGATATTGCGCGCCACATTGGCGGCACCGCCGGCGCGCTCCTCTATGCGCTCGATCTTGGCCACCGGCACCGGCGCCTCCGGCGAAATACGGGTGGCGTCGCCGAACCAATAACGATCCAGCATCACATCGCCCACCACCAGGACTTTCGCTTGCGCCAGCGCGACGGCCAGCTTGGAGCTATCCAGCCCCAGGTCTTGCATCAGGCCCATGGCTATCCTCAGCGGCCAATCGCGAAGTAATCAAAGCCCTGCTCGCGCATCCAGGCCGGGTCGTACATATTGCGGCCGTCGAACACCAGCGGCTGCTTCAGCGCCCGCTTGACCGCGTCCAGGTCCGGCGCGCGGAACATCTTCCACTCGGTGACGATCAGCAGAGCGTCGGCCTGCTGCAGCGCCGCCATCATGTCGTCGGCGAAGCTCAGGCCGGCGATATCGCTCATCACTCGCTGCGCCTCGTGCGTGGCCACCGGGTCGAAGGCCACCACTTCCGCGCCGCGGCGGCTCAGTTCTTCCGCGATCACGCGGCTGGGCGCTTCGCGCATATCGTCGGTATTGGGCTTGAACGCCAGGCCCCACATCGCGAAACGGCGGCCGCTCAAATCGTCGCCGAAGCGCGCCAGCACCTTGTGCACCAGGCGCAGCTTCTGCAGTTCGTTGGCCTCTTCCACCGCGCTCAACACGCGCAGATCATGGCCGTTTTCCTTGGCGGTCTGCACCAGCGCCTTGACGTCCTTGGGGAAGCAGGAGCCGCCGTAGCCCACGCCCGGATACAGGAAGTGGTAGCCGATGCGCGGGTCCGAGCCCATGCCCAGCCGCACCTGCTCGATATCGGCGCCCAGGCTCTCGGCCAGATTGGCCAGCTCGTTCATGAAGGAAATCCGCGTGGCCAGCATGGCGTTGGCCGCGTACTTGGTCAGCTCGGCGGAGCGCACGTCCATCAACAGAACGCGCTCGTGATTGCGCTGGAACGGCGCGTACAGACGGCGCATCATCGCCGCCGCGCGCTCGTCGTCGACGCCGATCACCACGCGGTCCGGGCGCATGAAGTCGTCGATGGCCGCGCCTTCCTTCAGGAATTCCGGGTTGGACACCACGCTGAACTCCAGCGCTTCGCCGCGCTCGGCCAGGGTCTCAGCCACCGCGGCCTTGACCAAGTCAGCGGTGCCCACCGGCACGGTGGACTTGTCGACGATGACTTTGTAGTCCGTCATATGACGGCCGATATTGCGCGCGGCGGCCAGCACGTATTGCAGGTCGGCGGAGCCGTCCTCGTCCGGCGGAGTGCCGACGGCGATGAACTGCACATCGCCGAAAGCCACCGATTCGGCGATGTCGGTGGTGAAGCTGAGACGACCGGCGGCCACATTGCGCCGCACCATGTCCTCAAGGCCCGGCTCGAAAATGGGAATGCCGCCCTGCTTCAGGATCTCGATCTTCCTGGGATCCACATCCAGGCAGCAAACGTGATAGCCGGTTTCGGCCAGACAAGTGCCGGTCACCAGACCGACATACCCCGTACCAATGACTGTGATTTTCATATTTTATTGAGCCTGATAGTGCTGAATGTCTTGATTGATGGCGCGCAGCACGGCCAGCGGGTCGGCGGCGCGGGGGGGGGGGGGGGGGGGGGCCCCCGCCCCCCCCCCCCCCGCCCCCCCCCGCCCCCCCGGCCTCACCCCCCCCCCGGGGGCGGGGGCGGGGGGGGCCCGGCGGCGGCCCCGGC